>JAAVAW010000015.1 GCA_014803905.1 Lactobacillus sp.
TCGTGAGACAGTTCGGTCCCTATCCGTCGTGGGCGTAGGAAATTTGAGAGGAGCTGTCCTTAGTACGAGAGGACCGGGATGGACATACCGCTGGTGTACCAGTTGTCGAGCCTTCGGCACCGCTGGGTAGCTATGTATGGAAGGGATAAGCGCTGAAAGCATCTAAGTGCGAAGCCCCCCTCAAGATGAGATTTCCGATGCGCAAGCAGTAAGACACCTTAAAGACGATGAGGTAGATAGGCTAGGAGTGGAAGTACAGTGATGTATGGAGCGGACTAGTACTAATCAGTCGAGCACTTGACCAAGAAGAGCTCAGCGGTTTTTTGCGAGAGATTATATTTAGTTTTGAGTGTAAAAGCTCAAAAGAGTACGGTGGCGAAAGCGAGAAGGATACACCTGTTCCCATGCCGAACACAGAAGTTAAGCTTCTCCACGCCGAAAGTAGTTGGTGGGAAACTGCCTGCGAGGATAGGAAGTTGCCGTGCTCTTTTTTAATATTCCGGCTTAGCTCAGTTGGTAGAGCACCTGACTGTTAATCAGGTTGTCGTCAGTTCGAGTCTGACAGCCGGAGTAAGGCAGTTTGTTAAAAAAAGGAGGAAGGACATAGAGTTCTTCCTCTTTTTTTGTTTTCTATTAAAGAGATTAAATAAACTGAATAATATTTACGAGAACGCTTTCTTTAATTGAATGTTTTTGATATAATTTTATTAGTTAAGTTTTGTTTGTTAAAAACATAACAAGGCCAAATAGCGGCGCTTAATATGCTTGGTTGTAGAATCAGGCTTTTATTTTTTAAAGTTAAGAAAACGCTATCAAATATAAGTTTTTAAGGGAGGATATATATGGTTGGAATTGTACTTGCCAGTCATGGTGGATTTGCAGACGGTATTTTTCAATCTGCCGAAATGATTTTTGGTAAGCAAGAAAATCTGGCTCATGTCATTTTGAAACCTGATGAAGGCCCAGATGACATCAGAAAAAAGATGGAAGATGCAGTTGCATCTTTTGATAATCAAGATCAGGTCCTTTTTATTGTTGACTTATGGGGTGGAACACCATTTAATCAGGCCAACAATTTAGTTAAAGAACATGAGGACACTTGGGCAATTGTTTCTGGTATGAATTTGCCAATGGTAATTGAAGCGCTAGGACAACGCTTAGCTAGTGATAATGCACATGATATTGCTAGTGGTATTGTTCAGCCAGGTAAAGATGGAATTAAGACTCAACCTGAATCTTTAATGCCAAAAGAAGATAATGATTCTTCAAAGAATGATTCTTCTAAAGATGATGCAGCTGCTAAGGCTGCTAAGAATGGCTCTATTCCCGAAGGAACTGTTATTGGAGATGGCCATATCAAGTACGTTTTAGCACGTATTGATTCACGTTTACTTCATGGACAAGTGGCTACTGGTTGGACCAAGGCAACTAATCCAGATCGCATTATTGTCGTTTCAGATAATGTAGCACATGATAAGTTACGAAAGAGTATGATTAAAGAAGCAGCACCAGCAGGTGTTCATGCTCATGTTATTCCTATTAAAAAGGCAATTGAAATTTCAAAAGATCCAAGATTTGGGGATACTCATGCATTGATCCTATTTGAAAATCCAGAAGATGCACTTAAAGCAATTGAGGGTGGTATGGATATTAAAACCCTTAATATTGGTTCAATGGCTTATAGCGATGGTAAGGTTAATGTTAATAAAGTTCTTGCTATGGATCAAAAAGATATTGATACCTATAAAAAGCTTGAAAAACTGGGTGTTAAGTTTGATGTTCGTAAAGTTCCTTCAGACGGAGCTGAGAATATGGATAACTTATTAAAGAGAGCTCAAAGTTTAGTAGATGAACAAAAAAATAAATAATAATTAATTTCGGAGGATATTATAAATGAATGCTATTCAAATGATTCTTGTAATAGTAGTCGCCTTCTTTGCAGGTATGGGAGGAATTCTTGATGAATTCCAATTCCACCAACCATTAGTTGCATGTACCTTAATTGGTTTAATTATGGGTGGTAATAATTTAACTGCATGTATTATTCTTGGCGGTTCTTTACAAATGATTGCCTTAGGTTGGGCCAATATTGGTGCTGCAGTTGCTCCTGATGTTGCGTTAGCTTCTGTTGCTTCAGCAATTATCTTAGTTCAAGGTGGACAAGGTCAAAAGGGTATCGGTACTGCTTTAGGTATTGCTATTCCATTAGCAGTTGCTGGTTTATTCTTAACTATGCTTGTTCGTACTATCTCAGTTGCTATTGTTCACATTATGGATGCTAAGGCTAAAGAAGGTAATTGGAGAGCTATCGATATGTGGCAAATGCTTGCTGTAGGTTTACAAGGTTTGCGTATTGCTATTCCAGCTGGTTTACTACTAGTTATCCCAGCTGACCTTGTTCGCCAAGGATTACAATCAATGCCAGCATGGTTAACTGATGGTATGACTATCGGTGGTGGTATGGTTGTAGCTGTTGGTTATGCAATGGTTATCAACATGATGGCTAATAAAGAAGTATGGCCATTCTTTATCATTGGTTTTGCATTAGCAGCCTTACATGAATTAACTTTAATTGCCCTTGGTGCAATTGGTGTTGCAATGGCCCTTATGTATCTTGCTCTTGAAGGATCAAAGGGTAATAACAATAATGGCGGTAGCGCAGATGGTTCAGGTTCTGGAGATCCATTAGGCGATATTATTGAGGATTACGAATAGGAAAGGAGGAGCTTACATGTCAGATAAGAAATATACATTAAGTAAAGCGGATCGCTTAAAAGTTTGGTGGCGTTCTACTTTCATTCAAGGTTCATGGAACTATGAAAGAATGCAAAACGGTGGTTTTGCTTACAGTATGATTCCAGCTCTTAAGAAGTTATATCCTAAAAAAGAAGATATGTCTGCAGCTTTAAAGAGACATCTAGAATTCTTTAACTGTCACCCATATATGACTTCTCCAATCCTTGGAGTATCTCTTGCATTAGAAGAAGATAAGGCTAATGGTGCCAAGGTTGATAACACTGCAATTTCTGGTGTTAAGGTTGGTATGATGGGACCTTTAGCTGGTGTTGGTGACCCAGTTTTCTGGTTTACNGTACGTCCTATTATTGGTGCTTTAGGTGCTTCAATTGCCATGAGTGGTAATATTCTTGGTCCTATCCTATTCTTTGTATTATGGAATATTATTCGTATGGCCTTCTTNTGGTATACACAAGAGTTGGGATACANNGCTGGTGCTAAGATTACTGAAGATGCTTCGGGTGGTATGTTACAAAAGATTACTCGTGGTGCTTCAATGATGGGTATGTTTGTTATCGGTGCTTTAATTGAACGCTGGGTAACAATTAAATTTACTCCAGTTATTTCAAGAACTAAGCTCCAAAAGGGTGCTTACATTGATTGGAATTCACTTCCAAGTGGTAAGGCTGGTATTCAACAAGCTTTAGCNGAATGGAATGTAAATGGATTGAATGGTGACGGTAAAGCTTTAAGTAGTNTTAANGAAGTTACTCTNCAACAAAACTTAGATCAATTAATTCCTGGTTTGGTAGCTTTACTTCTTACNTTCTTATGTATGTGGTTATTAAAGAAGAAAGTATCACCAATTGTTATTATCATTGGTATCTTTATCTTAGGTATTGTTTGTCACGTACTTCACCTTATGTAATTAATAAAAAGAGGTCCAAAAGGCCTCTTTTTTAATAGAGTAATCAAAAGGNAGAAAAATGGTACAATCTCTAAATACTAAGTCGGAATATGTGGATAAAGCAACGTGGTTTCGTGGTATGCCTACATATGGTCAAATTATGGTAGGAGATAAAGGATTTGANTTCTATAGTGATAGTAATAAGAATGATTATCTTCAAATTCCATGGAATGAAATTACTTACGTAATTGCAGATGTTTATTTTGGGGGAAAATATATTCCACGTTTTAAAGTCTGTACAAAGGCAAATGCTGATTTTGTTTTGGCTNCTCGTCATCCAAANCANACTTTAGCTGCNATAAGTAAACATGTACCAAAAGATCATATGCGTCGNGCATTAAGTGCATGGCAAAAGGTTAAAAGAAATATTTTTCNTAAAAAATAATAAAAGGGATTTTAGATTTAAATATCTAAANTCCCTTTTTTGCTGGTTCTCTTTGCAATGAGCTTNTNTTGTATTAAAATAAGATTAATATTGTAATAAAATTACCACGAGGAGTTTAAGATTTATGAGTAAGCAAACNTCCAGTCCAAAATTGAAGCGATCAATGACAGCAGGACAAATGGAAATGATTTCCTTGGGTGGAGCAATTGGTGTTGGACTTTTTATGGGATCCACTTCCACCATTAAATGGACAGGACCNTCAGTTTTGTTAGCCTATATTTTTGTTGGATTAATTTTATATATTGTAATGCGTGCATTAGGAGAAATGCTGTATATTAATCCAGGCACAGGNTCTTTTGCGGATTATGCTACTGAATATGTTCATCCGCTAGCAGGATACATGGCCGAATGGGCAAATGTTTTTGAATATATTGTTGTTGGTATGTCCGAAGTAGTTGCTGCAACAGAATATTTAAAATTTTGGTGGCCAAATATAAATGCGTTTTGGTCAGGTGTAATTATTATTGCTTTTTTAGTAATTGCTAACTTGGTAAGTGCAAAAGCTTACGGTACTTTAGAATTTTGGTTTGCAATGATTAAGGTGATCACTATTATTTTGATGATCATTTTGGGTTTCTCAATTATCTTATTTGGTTTTGGTAATCATGGTCATGCTATTGGCTTTAGTAACCTTTGGTCTCATGGTGGTTTCTTTACTGGTGGTTTTAAGGGCTTCCTATTCTCAATGTCAATTATTGTTGGTTCTTATGAAGGAATCGAATTGTTAGGGATTTCGGCGGGAGAAGTAGCTCACCCTCAAAAGGCAATTGTGAAAAGTGTTAAGTCAGTACTTTGGCGTATTTTGATTTTTTATGTTGGCGCAATCTTCGTAATTGTTACTATTTATCCTTGGGATAAGTTAAGTAATTTGGGTTCACCATTTGTTACCACATTTGCTAAAGTAGGAATTACTGCTGCTGCAAGTATTATTAACTTCGTTGTTTTGACCGCTGCTTTATCGAGTGCTAACTCAGGCATTTACTCATCAAGTCGTATGCTCTTTAAACTAGCGCATGATAATGATGCTCCAAAGACTTTTAAACATATTTCGAAGAGAATTGTGCCAAGTCATGCTATTCTAGGTATTTCCGGGGGAATTTTTCTTGGTTTTGTAATCAATATGCTTGCTGCAATGGCAAATAAGTCAATGTCAGACTTATTTGTTGTTATCTTCTCCTCATCAGTTTTACCTGGAATGATTCCTTGGTTTGTAATTCTATTGGCTGAATTACGTTTTAGAAAAAATAATCCTGAATTATTAAAAAATCATCCATTTAAACTACCTCTTTATCCATTTTCAAATTACTTTGCATTTGTGATGTTAATTGTCATTGTAATTTTTATGTTTATTAATGCAGAAACTAGAGTATCAGTAATTGTTGGTGCGGCTGTCTTAATTGTTGCTGCTCTAATCTATATTGTTCGACATGGACTTAAAACTAATAAGGGAGAAGTAAATAATGGCAAATAAAAGGCCCCAATCACCGCAACTTAAACGATCGATGACTGCAGGACAAATGGAAATGATCTCTCTTGGTGGAGCCATTGGTGTTGGTCTTTTTATGGGATCAACTTCAACTATCAAGTGGGCAGGNCCTTCAGTTTTACTTGCTTATATTTTTGTTGGNNTNATTCTTTATATTGTNATGAGAGCNNTAGGNGAAATGNTNTANGTNAATCCNAGNACAGGNTCTTTTGCNGANTATGCNACNGAATATGTNTCNCCNTTAGCAGGATANTTAGCTGAATGGGCNGCNGTNTTTCANTATATNGTNGTNGGAATTTCAGAAGTAGTTGCTGCNACNGAATATTTNGANTTTTGGTGGCCAAATATNAANNTTTTNTGGTCAGGNATTNTTATTATTGCTTTNNTNNTNTTNGCNAATNTNGCTAGTGCNAAGGCNTATGGNGCTTTAGAATTTTGGTTTGCNATGATNAANGTAGTAACNATTNTCTTGATGATNATTTTAGGNTTTTTAGTNATNCTNTTTGGTTTTGGAAATCATGGTCATCCAATTGGNTTTAGTAACTTATGGTCTCATGGTGGTTTTTTCCCTAATGGAATTAAAGGCTTCTTTTTCTCAATGGCTGTTATCGTAGGGTCTTATCAAGGAATTGAATTGATTGGGATATCTGCTGGAGAAGTAGCCGATCCTCAAAAAGCAATTGTAAAAAGTGTTAAATCCGTTCTTTGGCGTATTTTAATTTTCTACGTTGGTGCTATTTTNGTGATTATTACAATTTATCCTTGGGATCAATTGAAAGCAATTGGTTCACCATTTGTAGAAACTTTTACAAAAGTAGGAATTACTGCTGCCGCTGGAATTATTAACTTCGTTGTGTTAACAGCTGCTTTGTCTGGAGCCAATTCAGGAATTTATTCATCAAGTAGAATGCTTTTTAAATTAGGACAAGAAGGNGATGCGCCAAAGACTTTTGGNCATATCTCNAAGAGAATTGTTCCTAATCGAGCTATTATTGGAATTACTAGTGGTATTTTTATTGGTTTTATTTTAAACTGTGTTGTTTCGGCATTAAATAAATCAATGGGAAGCNTATTCGTCGTAGTTTATAGTTCATCAGTGTTACCAGGTATGGTGGCATGGTTNGTAATTTTGTTTGCTGAACTTAAATTTAGAAAAGAAAATANAGAATTGATGNAAAAACANCCATTTAAATTACCACTATATCCATATTCAAATTATTTTGCTTCTATTATGCTAATTGTAATTGTGATNTTTATGTTTATTAATCCTGATACGCGAATTTCGGTAACTGTAGGATTGGCTGTATTAGTAGCNGCNGTATTAAGTTATNTAGTACGTCATCGTCCTGCAAAAAAAGATTAAAATTAATTGCGTTCTTACTTGTAGTAAGAACGCTTTTTTTGTATAGTAACTTAGAAAGTACAGAAAAATGGAGGGATAAATATGAATAAACCAATTATTGGTATTTCTGGTTCTGTAATAATTGATGATGGGGGGATGTTTCCCGGATATCGTCGAAGTTATGTAAANGAAGACTATGTGGACTCAGTAGTTCAAAATGGTGGTATACCTTACATTATTCCCTTTAATGAAAATGAAGAGGTTGTTAAAGAACAACTTTTAAATGTGCAAGGACTTATTTTATCGGGTGGTCATGATGTTGATCCTCATAATTATGGAGAGGAATTNGAACAAAAGATCGGTGATGTTTGGCCAGAACGTGATGTTTTTGATATGCGATTATTNAAATTTGCAGAAGAAAATAATATTCCTGTTCTTGGAATTTGTCGTGGTATGCAAATTATTAANGTTGCNCATGGTGGTAGTCTTTATCAAGATCTAAGCTATCGCAAAGAAANGACTTTGAAACACTCACAAAATCAAACACCAACCTTAGTAACTCATACTGTAAAAGCGGATCCTAATTCACAGATTNCTAATATTCTTGGTAAAGATGAATTTTTAACTAATTCATTCCACCATCAATTAGTTAANGANGTNGCNNCTGATTTTACNGTNGCTGCTAAATGTGTCGATGGNGTAGTAGAAGCNATTGAAAATAANNATGCTTCAGTAATCGGTGTGCANTGGCANCCNGAAATGNTACATCGTGTAGTACCATTCCAAAATAATNTATTTAAGCATATAATTAATAATGCTAAGAAAAANTAAATAAGNAAGAGAAAAANNNATAAATGANTAAAAGNGAAAGTGATAAGTTAGGNTTTTGGTCGATAGTTTTCTTGGCCATTAATGCTATTATTGGATCCGGAATTTTCTTAACTCCACAAAGTGTCGTTCAACAAGCTGGTTCAAAAACATTNTGGGTNTACTTNATTGCNGCTNTAATCGCATCTGTATTAGCTATTTCATTTGCGGCAGCCGCAAAATATGTAACTAAATCAGGNGCTGCGTATGCTTATGCCAAGGCTGCNTTTGGTAAAAATGTTGGTTTTTATATGGGAATTGTACGTTATTTCTCAGCAAGTGTTGCTTGGGGNGTAATGGCAGTNGGTGTAGTTAAATCAACTATTTCTATTTTTGGTGGTAATCCCAATGATAAATGGGGCGTTACTTGGGGCTTTTTNGTTTTAATGGCAATTATTACTATCATTAATTTATTTGGNCAAAAAGTTTTAAANTATGTNATGAATTTNGCNACNATNGGTAAANTNGCTGCCTTAGTGTTAATTATTGTAGCTGGTGTAGTTTTATTGATTACTACTGGTGCATCTCATAATTTGAGCTATGTTGATCACATTACTCAAAATGGTAAGCAAATNGTNCCAACTTTAACTACTACTGGATTTGTAATGGCAGTTGTNTCNGCTTTTTANGCCTTTACTGGTTTTGAATCGGTTGCTTCAGGTTCAGAAGATATGAANGATCCACAAAAGAACTTGCCTCGTGCTATTCCACTAGCTATNTTGGTTATTGCNNTAGTTTATATTGGNGTAGTNGCTGTAGCNATGATTCTTAATCCAACTGCTTTNATGACTACTACTCAAGTNGTNGCTATTGCNGCAATNTTNAAGAATGAAATTTTACGTGATGTGATTTTAGTTGGTGCCTTAATTTCTATGTTTGGTATTAACGTTGCNTCAAGCTTTAATGCTCCTCGTATTTTAGAAGCAATGGCTAGAGAAAANCAATTATCATCTAGCNTAACTAANAGAACAAAGAATAATTTTCCAATTAGAACTTTCTTTGTTTCNGTNGCTNTAGCAATTTTAATTCCATTAGCATTTGANTATAACATGACTAATATCATNACTTTAAGTGCTATGGTACGTTTCTTTGGCTTTATTGTAGTTCCGCTTGCAGTTATNCANTTCTTTAGAGGAAAGACNTCNGANACTGTTTTAAANGCNTCAAAGAACGTTTGGACTGATGTNGTNGTACCTGTAATTTCAATTTTATTAGTTATTTTCTTATTNGTTGAATATGACTGGAAGACACAATTTGGTGTAGTTAATGCNAATGGNGTGGTTACTGGNGTTAACTGGTANGCAATTGCGATGATTATTTTNGGTTTNNTTGTTTTACCGATTATTATGTTTATCATTTCTAAATTGGATAAAAAGACCGAAATATAAAATTTGCTTAATTAAAAAGCACTACTAGAACTTTTTTCTAATAGTAAAANCGTTAATTTGAAGATTAACGGTTTTTTTTATGGNAAAGTTAANNCTTAAAAGATATTGACAATAAGTAGATATAATTTTAGTATATTTTAATAAATAAATATAATTTTAATTTTAAAAATGGAGANGCTTATGATTGCAATTGAATTATTAAAAAATAAAGTNAGAAATCAATTTAATAGAAAGAATTTATTTTATAGGATAAAGAATGACAAATANATTATTAGAAGCTAANCATATTAAGCGTGACTTTAAGGATAAAGATAGAGTTTTTCACGCAGTAAAAGATATCAGTTTTGATTTACATGAAGGAGAAGTTATTTCTTTTATTGGACCTAATGGTGCAGGGAAAACAACTCTTTTAAAATCTATTTCCAATTATTTAGTTCCAACAAGTGGCAATATTGAAGTGATGGGAATTGATCTTCTTAAACAGCCACGTAAAGCAAGAAGAAAAATGGGTGTTGTTTTTGGTGGTGATCGTGGTTTTTATAATAATGCGACTGCCAGAGAGAACTTACGATTTTTTGGAAGATTACTTGATGTTAAAGAAAAAGAATTAAATCAAAATGTAGAAAAAGCATTGGAAACTGTGGAATTAGTCGCTGTCGGTGATAAAAAAGCCGGTACTTTTTCTAAAGGAATGCTTCAAAGATTACATATTGCTCGTGGTTTAGTTAATAATCCNAAAATATTAATGCTTGATGAACCAACTGCAGGATTGGATGTAGAAGCAGTTTATGAAATTCGATCACTTGTTAAAAAGTTAAAGCAACAAGGNCATGGGATTATTTTAACTAGTCATGATATGGCAGATATTGAAAATCTAGCTGATAGAATTTTCTTAATTGGTGGGGGAGAAATTCATTTCAGCGGTGATATTAANGCTTTAAAGGAATTTGCAAAAGTAGACCAAAATGAAAGTCTGGAAAAAACTTATTTGCAAGTTGCGGATCAATTAAAACGGAGAGATTAATTATGAAAAAATTTCTACATTTAATTGGTTTTCAAGTAAAAGAATATGTAAAAAATACATATTTTGTAAACTTAGTTCTGATTCAGACCACCATGATGATGTTGTATGAATATTTAGCTCATTACGTTCATCATAATTATTCAGGACAAGAATGGCTGATAGCTGGTGTCATTGGCTTATGGGCTTCATGCACTACTAGTGGTGGAGCATTAGGGTTTCAAAGATTTCAAGGCACTTTGCCTCATCTCTTAAATGGTGCTTTACCACCCTTTGAAGTTTTACTGGCTACTCTGGCACCAGCTGCTATTTATGGTTTGGTTGCTTTTCCTTTAGCTGCTTTAGAAGCACTTATTTTAGGGATGCCAATAAACTATTTAAGTTGGAAACTTTTACTCGGTATTGTGGTCTTATGGTTTACAGCGACAGTACTTAGTTATGTAGTAAGTTTGATTTTTGTTTTATCAAAGCATGCAATGCAATATGAGGAGTTATTGTTATTGCCAATCTTACTCTTATCGGGATTTTTAACTATTCCACCAGTTTTATTACCTTATTTAGAACCTTTGCAGTTATTAAGTCCTTTGACTTTACCAATTCAAATTATTTACCATCAAACGGTTAAACCAATAACAATTATTTTTTATTTCTTGATCATCATCTTGTTTATTTTAAGTGCATTGAAAATGACTAATGTAATAGTGCAAAGAGCAATTAAAGAGAATAGGTTGGAGATCTTCTAATGAAAAATTATCGTGTAACTTTTAAATCAATTGGAAATTTTGATAGTGTTCCTACTGTTTTAGTAACCTATCTAATTTTACCTATCGTGTCTTTGATCATGTTATTGCTAATTGCCTTTAGTGGTAACCAAGATTATACGCGAATTTTACTTGGTAGTTTAATGGATACGGGAATTGCGACTATTATTGGAATAATCGTTGGTAGTTTTGTAATGGATCAAAATTTAGGTGTAAGTGATGAAGTAATTTCAATTAGACCCAAATTTAGGAATTATTGGCTTCCTAAAATATTAATTGCTTTTGGGGTAATGGCAGTTGAAGTTATCTTGTTAATGTTAATTGGCTTAGGATTTTTACATCAATTCAATTTGTTACCAAAAGTATTAATTTCTTTAGTATTTTTTGGGCTAATAGCAATTATTTTAGGGTATATTTCGGCAATTGCTGGGAGAGGGAAAGAAAACCCTTATTGGCTTTCTAATTTTTTGATTGGAGCTATTATAATTTTGTCAGGAGTAATTATTCCTGTAGCTCAATATCCGTTGTGGCTCAAAGTAGTAGCAGACTTATTTCCAATGAGTAATATTTTAAATTGGATTCAAGCAGAAAATTATTTTAATCAAGAATTATTGATTGTAGTAGTTAAGTTGCTAGCTTGGTATTTAGTAGCAATTGCCTTTAATAAAATTCAAGAAAATAGATTAAGATAAAAAGAAAATCACGTACTCTAAAAGTACGTGATTTTTTTATGTTAAATTAAAGTAACTTAATATTATTAGCCTCGCAAGCTTCAACCATTTCTTCTGGCCAAATACTTGCCTGAACTTCACCAATATGCGCCTTACCTAAAAGCAACATACATAAACGTGATTGACCAATTCCACCACCGATAGTGTAAGGAAGTTCACCGTTTAGGAGCATTTGGTGGAAAGGAAGATCCAATCTTTCTTCAGCATGTGCCTTCTTTAATTGACTGCGNAAGCTTTCTTCACTTACACGGATACCCATTGAAGANATTTCAAGTTTNCGTTGTAATGGTTCATACCAGAAAATTAAATCACCATTTAATTCCCAATCATCATAATCAGGTGCACGGCCGTCATGTGGTTGACCACTACGTTTTAATTTATCACCAATTTTCATTAAAAAGACTGCTTTTTCTTCTTGGGCAATGCGATCTTCGCGTTCTTCTGGAGTAAGCTCTGGCCAGCGATCTTCTAGTTCTTGGGTAGTGACAAATGAAACATGTCCCGGAAGATGATAAGTTGAGCTAGGATAACGACTTGCCACAACCTTTTCAGTGT
This sequence comes from Lactobacillus sp., assembly GCA_014803905.1. Taxonomy (GTDB): domain Bacteria; phylum Bacillota; class Bacilli; order Lactobacillales; family Lactobacillaceae; genus Lactobacillus. The sequence goes on from JAAVAW010000015.1 coordinate 12,300, forward strand.
TCTTAATGGCCTTAAAAATTTGGTTAACCGTTACTTCTAGAGTATTTAAGTTTCTTTCAGTTTTGCCAATAATCTTTTCCCAATCCCATTGATCAACATAGATTGAGTGGAAGTTATCNAAATNTTCGTCACGACGAATAGCATTCATNTTNGTATAAAGACCTTCATGCATTCTAAAACCATATTTTTTAAGGGCAAGACGTTTCCATTTAGCTAATGAATGAACGATTTCAATTTCTGCATCNGGCATNGCCTTCATATCAAAAGAAACTGGACGTTCCACACCATTTAAGTTGTCNTTAAGACCAGTAGCTTTATCTACAAATAAAGGAGCTGACATTCTTTGCACATTTAATTGGGATGCTAATTCNGCTTGAAAAGTATCTCTGATACATACAATGGCTGCTTCAGTATCGCGAATAGTTAATGTTGGGTGATAGTCTTTGGGTAAAATTAAACTCATTATTTTTTCTCCTTAAATTAAAAATTTGAGAGAAAAGAAAAGCCCTTCGCTCCCGAATAACTCAGGACGAAAGGCTTTTTCCGCGGTACCACCTAAATTGCCTAGTAAGTAACTAGACCGACTTAATAGAATACAATCATATTCTACCGGTTTGGTAACGTACCGGTGACGACTCCACCTACTTTAAAAANATTTATTTTGGTGAGCTGCTAGAGAAGTGTTATTCGATAAGTTAGAGTCTACTAGTTTCTCACTACCACTAATTCACTGAAAGAATAACTTATTTACTCGTCTTCTTTATTGCATTTGAAATTGGATATTTATTGCTTATATTAAAGCCTATTTAAATAAAAAAATCAATAGTTGATATAACAAATTATTTTTAATACTTAGTTGAGTTTAATGAAAATTTTTTGTTAANATTAGGAGTAATGATTTTAAAGGACTGAAATAAATGAAGAATAAAAAACGATTATGGACTTTCTTGGCCGCATTGGCATGTGTGTTCTGGGGAATTTCTGGACTGTTTGCTAAAGGTCTTTTTAATATTAGCTCACAGATTACTCCAATTTGGATTTCTCAAGTAAGAATGATTGTGAGTGGAGTTTTACTTTTAATTTTTGCGCAAGTTACTGGNAANAAACCAATGAAGACNGTAACTAATAAAAAAGATGCAATCACAGTCTTTTCTTATGGATTATTAGGATTATTACCAGTACAGTTTTGCTACTTTGTGGTAGTGCAACAAGCNAATGCTTCAATCGCAACGATTTTACAATTTGTTGGACCATTTTTTGTCATGATTTATATGGTTGNCTTTGAACATCAGGTTTTGCGTAAAATTGATGTTTTAGCGGCNATTGTTGCTTTTGTGGGGGTTTTCTTCTTAGCTACTCACGGACATTTTAATGAACTTTCTTTATCACCAAGTATTNTATTTTGGGGATTCTTATCAGCTATTGGGGTAGCAACCAACACTTTAATTCCAAGACGGTTATTGGATCATACTTCAAGTATTGTGGTAACTGGTTGGGGGCTACTTTCAGCTGGTATTGCCTTATTTATCGCCCATCCTGTTTGGCCAAAATTACCAGCAAATATTAATATCTTGTGGTTAATGTTAGGAGTAATTGTGATTGGTACTTTAATACCATTCCAATGGATGATGGGTGCTTTACGTTATATTCAACCTTCAACTGCAACTTTATTAGATGCNTTTGAACCTGTGTCTGCAACAATCGGCTCNGTAATTATTTTTGGTTTGGTAATGGCACCAATTGATTGGATAGGCTCAGTAATGATCATCTTGGCGGTTCTTGCATTAAGTTGGCAACCTAATGAAGCAAAGCAATTAAAAGAAGAACAAAAAGAATAATAGAAAAAAAGCTTCTCATATGAGAAGCTTTTTTNTTAGCAATTTTATTACGAATTTACTCGCTCTTCATGTCTTTGTAGAATCATGTCTACAATTGCATTTGCCACATTAACATTTTTAAGAAGGGGACCNTGAGAATAAGAACCGATCAAGTTCTTGTAACGAAGTCCTTCTTCTTTATCTTGNGGATTATTGCCGTAACCTTCAATCATCTGCCCAAAGGGATGCAACTTATTAGTGTCATCAAAATAAGTTTGTCCTGAGTGATTTTCAAAAGCAGTTACTTCTCCCCATTCNGTCATATATTTNGTNTCNCCAATCATTCTTTTATCTGATTTATAGATAGAGTGAAGTGGTAAGATACCGAGTCCTTTGATGGTTACGCCTGAATTAGTTTTATAGTAATCACCCATTAATTGGTAACCACCACAAATACATAACATTGGATTACCATTATTAACATAATTTTCAATTGTATCTTTATGACGAGCAAGGTCTTTGGCTACNACTGTTTGTTCAAAATCTTGTCCACCGCCAAAAAATANAAAGTCATAATNATTTGCATCAAATTCATGGTCAAGTGAAATGTTATCTACTTGAGTATCATAGTTCTTTTTTTTNAGTAAGTATTTTAATACTTTGACATCGCCNGAGTCACCATAAGTGTTCATNAAATCTTCGTATAAGTAGGCAATTTTAATTACGTTATNANCCATTTATTTATCAATCCTTCAATTTGTTCTTGATAGAAGTATAACCCAAAAAGAATAAATAACTCAAAGTGGATTTAAATATTAATTAATTTTGTTGCTTCTTTTGCTCTTCTTCATATTTCTTTTGAGCACTACCATGATTTATTGGCCCATATAGACTGCCAACTTTGATTGGGTGAGAAATAGCATAATAGGTAAAATCTTTGGCAATTTCTACTGCACTCTTAATGTCGTTACCCTTAGCTAATTCAGCAGTAATAGCGGCAGATAAAGTATCACCAGTACCATTAACACGAGTAGTTTCAAAATAAGGTTTGCTTAACCAGAGTTCACTACTGTCTTCTAGGAGTAAATAATCGCGTACTTCTGCTTCATCGCCAGTGTGTTTACCCTTAATTAACACATTCTTAGCTCCCATATTTTGCAACATTTGTGCTGCTTGACGAATTTCATCGTCATTAGCTAATTCAAGTTCAGTTAATCTTTGTGCCTCGTAAAAATTGGGCGTAATAATAGTTGCAAGTGGTANTAATTCATCTANAAANGCCTGATAAGCTTCATCTTTTAATAAAGTTGCACCATGCTTAGTACTAATCACAGGATCNACCACAATATTGGGCATTTTATATTTTTTAATNTTTTCTGCTACGGCNTCAATAACTTCTTTGGTACCTAGCATCCCTGTTTTGCTTGCTTTAATTACATAATCATCATTTAATACTTGAAATTGGCGATTAATAAAGTCAATNGGCATTAACTCTTGTGCGAAAATNCCCTTAGAATTTCCCGCAACCGCTGAAGTAAGTAANCCCATGCCGTAAACGCCTAAGGCATAAAAAGTATGAAGNTCGGCCGGCATACCAGCACTACCATCGCTATCATTTCCTGCAATGGTTAAAGCCTCAACGTGTTCTTCTAATTCAGTCATCTTAACATCTCCTCATAGTGACCAATATACTAAATTAATTATAAAGCATCTAAGTTTACTAGGTAAAATAAAATGCTAACTGAGTAATGANAATTTAAATCTATGTCAGAATAGGTCATAATAAAAGTAAACTATAGGAAAAGAGATAATTATGGAGTCATATGTAATGGCCNTAGATGANGGAACAACTTCTACACGTGCATTAATTTTTGATCATCAAGGGNACAAAGTTACTGAAGCGCAAAAAGAATTTACACAATATTTTCCTCACCCAGGCTGGGTTGAACACAATCCTGANGAAATTTGGAATGCCGTCCAATCAACGNTTGCCCAAGCTTTTATTAATTCTGATTTACGACCTGATCAAATTGTTTCAATTGGGATCACTAATCAACGTGAAACAACTATAATNTGGNATAAGANTACTGGCAANCCCATTTATAATGCGATTGTTTGGCAATCACGTCAAACAGATGAATTGGCTACAAGCTTGNTTAAAGATGGATATAAAGATTTAATCAGAGAAAAAACAGGGTTAATTATTGACCCATATTTTTCCGCAACAAAAATCAGNTGGATTCTTGATCATGTTCCTGGGAGTCAAGAAAAAGCCGAAAAAGGGGAATTACTTTTTGGNACTGTAGATAGCTGGTTAATTTGGAAATTAACTGGTGGCAAAGTTCACGCTACTGATTTTACAAATGCTTCACGTACAATGCTATTTAATATTCATANCNTACAGTGGGACAAGGATATTTTGCATCTTTTAAATATTCCCGAGGAAATGTTACCTGNGGTAAAGTCTAATTCTGAAATTTATGGTTATACTTTGCCTTATCACTTTTTTGGNGGGAAGGTNCCTATTGCTGGTGTAGCTGGTGATCAACAGGCNGCCTTAATTGGNCAAATGGGATTAGAGCCTGGAACAGTAAAAAATACNTATGGTACGGGGTCCTTTATTGTAATGAATACTGGAGCTGAACCNACTGATTCTAATCATGATTTATTAACNANAATTGCTTATTATCTTGATGGNAAAGTAACTTATGCCCTAGAAGGATCAATTTTTGTAGCTGGAAGTGCAATTCAATGGTTACGTGATTCTTTACANTTATTAAGTAAAGCTGAAGATTCAGAAGAGGCCGCAAAAAATTCAAGNTCTCGNAATGAGGTATATGTTGTTCCTGCATTTACTGGGTTAGGTGCTCCNTATTGGGATTCAAGTGCTCGAGGAGCAATTTTTGGTCTTACACGTGGTACTAATCGTNATGATCTTATTAAAGCTACACTTCAGTCATTAGCCTATCAAACTAGAGATGTAATTGATACGATGCAAAATGATTCACATATCAATATTAANACACTTCGTGTNGATGGTGGNGCAAGTAGAAATAATTATCTCTTACAATTTCANGCCGACATTTTAAATACAAAAATTGAAAGAGCAAAAACTGCNGAAACAACGGGATTAGGAGTAGCCTTTTTGGCTGGACTGGCTACNGGCTTCTGGAAAGATAAANATGAAATAGAAAAGATCTTTCATGTAGGTAAGAGTTTTGTACCACAAATGGTCGCAGGAGAACGTGAACGTTTNTATCGAGGCTGGCAATGTGCAGTAAAAGCAACTCAAATNTTTAAAAATGAATAGGAGTAAAAAATGTCAAAAGAACGTTTAATTACTTTTGATGGAACGGTAAACTTTAGAGATATTGGTGGTTATCAGGGATTAGATGGNAAAAAAACAAAGTGGAATAAAATTTATCGGTCAGATTCTTTAAGTTCCTTGAGTGATAATGATCAAGTTAAATTAGCTCAGATGAAAGTGAAGATAGACTGTGATTTGCGTTCTACTCATGAACAAGAAATTGCNCCTGATAAACGTTGGCCTGGTGTAGAAGTGCTTGATTGTCATGTTTATGCAGAAGATGCAAGTGGAGATCTGGTGGAAAAAGATCATCCACTTTATAAGTTTTTACACCAAATACCAAAAGTTGAAGGGTATCTAGGTCAAATTTATCAAAACGTTTTATTAAGTAAAGAAGGCCAAAATGCTTTTAGAAAAGTATTTGATAAATTAATTAACTTACCTGAAGATGAAGCTCTAGTCTATCATTGCAGTGCCGGTAAAGACCGTACAGGAATGGTAACTGCTCTAATATTAACTGGATTAGGAGTAGATGATGANACAATTGCACAGGATTATTTGCTAACTAATCAGCTATATTCATTTGGTCTTAGAAAACAAATACCTAGTGATTCTGAGATGATTAAATTAGTTAATCAAATGAATGTGACGGCCGGNGAAGGTCGGGCTATTAAAGGAATTACGACCACNTTGCGAGANGGTTTTGGTGGATTTGAAACTTACTTTACAAAGATTTTANGNTTTACTAAAGATGATTTAGNAAAGTTNAGAAATTTATATCTTGAATAAAAAAAGGCTAGNATTATGCTAGCCTTTTTNTNATTGATAACTACTTGATTTTCTTTTAAGTAATTGTACTGGTAATGTATAAATATTTTGCTCTAATGGTGTATCTGGATGAGAAATTCTTTTTTCTAATACTTTAACTAATAATTGAGCAATTGCTTGAGTTGGTTGGATAATAGTGGAAAGATCAGGATGCAAAGTGCGAATAATGTCACTTCCGTCAAAACCAATGATCTTAAGATCATGTGGTACATTCAAATTAAGTTCTTGCGCAATATTTAAACAAATAATTGCTGTGACATCATCAGAAGCAACGATTCCATCAACTGTATTATTTTTTAAGANATTTTGAATTGTCATCTCTTTAATTTCTGTATTGCTTATTGAATCTAGAGGNTGAAAATGCTCTTTTAGATTTAATTCTTTTATTTTTTCTTTATAACCTTGAAGACGTCTGTCAGTAGGTTGGCCNTTAGGAATAGNCGAACCAACAAAGTAAATATTTTTAGCTCCATTATCATAAAGTTCTTGAACGGCTAATTGACCGCCTTGATAATTATCAGAGCTTACGATAGGTATTTTATCTGAGAATTTGCGATCAAACGAAACAATTGGCAAACCAGTTTCTTGATACTCCTCAATATTAAGGTTGTGCGCACCGGCAATAATTCCATCTACTTTGTTTGCAGTAAGCATTTGTAAATAGGATCGCTCTTTTTCTACTTGACCTTCTGCATTGCAAAGAATGGTTTTATAGCCAGCATTAAATAATTGGTTTTCAATTTTTGAAACTAATTCACCAAAAAATGGATTAGAAACTGTAGGAAAAATTAGTCCAACTAAATTAGTCTTTTTTCCCTGGAGAGAACGAGCAGCCGAATTAGGTTGATAATGTAATTCGGCNATCGCTTGCTTAACTTTTTTACGTGTTTTTTCACTGATATAACCGTAATTATTAATGACACGTGAGACGGTGGTTGGAGAACAACCGGCANGACGTGCTACATCTGTTAATTTNATCACTNTATCACCTTATAAAATAGAGTGCATTTTCCAAAGTANACCTTTAAAGTCAATATCCTCTGTAAAACCAAAACTCTGATTTCCTTCATTAGCAAAAAATCTTAAAGTAGCTACATGTTCACCATCATTAATAAAAATTTCGCAGAGAGAATGGTCTACAAAAATATCTAATTTTANGTCTTGATNATCATCTAGCCGAATGGTTCTTTGTGCTCCATAATCNGGATTNACAACTGGCTGGCTTTGACTACGATNAACTATTAAATGAGCATCATCCCCAGTAGAAAATTCTAAAATNAAACCATGTTTTAATTTTGAATCGGCATTTAAATGAAGTTGACCACTTTGNCCCTTTTTAATTATGAGTTTTGCCTCATATTGTGAACCAGTNTTTATACCATTAGTGAGGTCTTTTTCATCGTAACGTAGTGACTCGATTGCTTTAACAGGATGTTGATAAAGNTTATTATTCTTAATTTCCAGACGTTTAACTTGGCTATACATATTAGCCCAACCTTCACTATCACTCGGATAGCTNAAGTCAGGTAAGCCAACCCAAGAAACNGCATAAGCACTTCCATCTGGAGCGTTAAATGCTTGAGTAGCATAAATATCAAAGCCCTCATCTAAATTTGATGGAGCTTGTTGCTGAGTCTTAAACTCCGCTTGTTCTAAGTTGACTTGGTCACCAATCAGATACATATTAGGATAAATGTTGTCATATGCAGAAATCGATTTATCCATTCCCTGAGGACAGAAAATTAAGACNGGTTTTTGGTCTACAAAAACTAAATTTGGACATTCAATCATGTAACCCATATCTTTATTTGTAAAATGCAAATAACCATCTTCATGCCAAGTATGAAGATCTTTAGAAGCAAAAACATCGATTTGACCGGTTTTTGTTTTTTTATCCTGNGCNCCCAATAATACGTAATATTGACCATCATGTTCAAAGAGTTGCGGATCACGGAAGTGTTCAGTTACATGATTTGGTTGTGGAATTAGGTCCTCATCCCATTTATGAAAATTCCCATTCTCGTCCATTTCATCTATTAGTTGGTAAGGAATTCGAGTCCAATCTGCATCACGATGATTACCAGTATACATTAAAAGTAAATCACCATTATGTACTAATCCAGAACCAGAATAAGCCCCAGCATTATCTTTATCTGTATCGGGATTGATTGCTTGACCTCGATATTGCCAGTGAACTAAGTCTGGTGAAGTGAAATGAATCCAAGATTTTAGNCCGTGAACGGGTCCAAAGGGATAGGCTTGACAAAAAAGATGATATTCTCCGTTATAATAGGAAAAACCATTTGGATCATTAATCAAACCACTAATTGGATGAATATGGTAATGGGTAATAGTTTTAGAATTAGCTGCTTTGCTTTGTAATTCTAATAGTTCTTGGGCACCCCAATCTTGATATTTTCTATATCTTTTTTCTCTAGTCCAGGCCATCTTAAAACTCCTTAAAATTAATATATGTAAACGCTATCTTTAAACCTATCTTAGTTAAAAGTGTGAAAGATGTCAAACGAAGCCCAGGCAGAATACGATAAAGGAAAANAAATCCTTAATTTTATTGGAAAAAGTATATGATAATCGCTTGACAGAAAATATGAATGCGCTATTATAATANTTGTAAATCAACTTAAGCGCTTTCACAAAAAATAAAGATAGATGCATAAATAAGGAGGATTAAGCATGGACCATAAAAAAGTTGCTGAAGTCGTTATCAAAGCAGTTGGCAAAGATAATTTAGTTGCTGCTGCTCACTGTGCTACTCGGTTGCGTTTGGTATTAAAAGACGATGAAAAAGTAAATACTAAACTACTTGATAGTGATCCTGATGTTAAAGGTACATTTAAAACTAATGGTCAATTCCAAGTCATTATTGGACCAGGGGATGTCAATAATGTCTATGATGAGTTGATTAAAATGACTGGCTTACAAGAATTATCAACTGATGATTTAAAGAAAGTATCTGAAAAAAATAAGAAAACCAATCCAATAATGGCGTTTATTAAGCTATTATCAGATATTTTTGTTCCAATTATTCCAGCATTAGTTGCTGGTGGTTTATTAATGGCCTTAAATAATTTCTTAACTTCTCCAGGATTATTTGGACCAAAATCATTAACTAAGATGTATCCAGTAATTGCTGGACCATCACAAATCATTCAAGTAATGTCAGCGGCACCATTTATTTTTATGCCAATCTTGGTAGGTATATCAGCTGCCAAAAGATTTGGTGCTAACCGCTTCTTAGGTGCTACTATTGGTATGATTATGACTACCCCAGATTTAGGTGGGGCTGACAAGTATTGGGATATCTTTGGCTTACATGTAGCTCAAACTAGTTACGTTTACCAAGTTATTCCAGTTTTAGTAGCTGTTTGGGTATTGGCTTTTCTAGAAAAGAGATTTCATAAGTGGTTGCCATCGGCATTTGATTTCACTTTTACACCACTTCTTTCAGTCTTTATTACTGGATTTTTAACCTTCTTAATTATTGGACCTGTCTTTAAAGGTGTTTCAGATGCGATTACTAATGCAATTGTTTGGCTATACAATACTACAGGTGCCTTTGGAATGGGTGTGTTTGGTTTAACTTATTCTGCGATTGTTACTACTGGATTACACCAAAGCTTCCCGGCTGTAGAAACTCAATTAATTGCAGCTTATGCTCAAGGAAAAGGTGCTGGTGACTTTATCTTTGTTACCGCATGTATGGCTAACATTGCCCAAGGTGCTGCAACTTTTGCAGTTTACTTCTTAACTAAGGATGAAAAAGTTAAAGGTTTAGCATCATCATCTGGTGTTTCAGCCTTACTTGGAATTACAGAACCTGCTTTATTTGGTGTTAACTTGAAGTACAAGTTCCCATTCTTCTGTGCTTTAATTGGTTCAGGAGTCGCTGCTGCATTTGCAGGATTTACTCATGTTACTGCAGCTTCATTAGGTTCTGGTGGGTTACTCGGATTCTTATCTATTGTACCTAAGACCATTCCAATGTGGGCTGTATCAGCCTTAATAAGTTTTGTAGTAGCCTTTGTCTTAACTTATGTTTATGGTAAAGCACACTTTAAACAAGATGTAGTTACTGCATCTGCGACAGTTGAATCTGCCGGTGATGCGGTTGCCAAACAAGAAAAGGCTGAAAAACAAATTGCTGAGGATGAAAAATTGCATGATGAAGTTATTGCTGCTCCAGTTTCAGGTGAAGCAGAATCATTAAAGGATGTAAATGATCCGGTATTTTCTACAGAAGCTATGGGCCGTGGAGCTGCGATTGTGCCTGATGCAACTGATGGTACAATTTATGCACCAGTTAGTGGAACAATCAGTGTGGCTTATGAAACAAAACATGCTTATGGAATTCAATCTGATCAAGGTGCAGAAGTATTAATTCACATTGGTATCGACACAGTTAACCTCAAAGGCAAGCACTTTACTAGTGATGTAAAACAAGGTGATCATGTTGAAAAGGGTCAAAAACTTGGAACTGCTGATATTAACGCAATCGTGTCTGAAGGTTATGATCCAACAGTAATGACTGTAATTACTAACACAGCATCTTATGCTAATGTTCAAAGAATTGACGGAGAAAACAAACAACATGGTGATGATTTAATCGCTACAACTGCACGGTAAAAGATTTTAAAAAGAGGACTTGTTAACAAGTCCTCTTTTTTATTTTGATTAAATTTAGATAATTGGTTTTTCTTTTAATTAAGTGCACTACAATAGAAGTGAGAAGAATAATTAAAATTAAAGGTTAAGGAAGCAACTTTTTTGAGTAATAAGTTAATTGGTCATACGAATGGTAAATCACTTTCAGAAGTTAATGGAACCGTAAAGGTACCCAAGAATGCGGGCTTTTGGAAATTGCTATGGGCTTATACAGGACCAGGGGCCTTAGTAGCAGTAGGATATATGGATCCAGGTAATTGGGCTACTTCAATTACGGGTGGTCAAAGTTTTCACTATATATTAATGTCAACAATTTTAATTTCTAGTTTAATGGCTATGCTTTTACAATATATGGCAGCAAAACTAGGAATTGTGGCACAAACCGATTTAGCTCAAGCAATTAGAATGAGAACCGGCAAACCACTGGGAATTGTATTGTGGATTATTACAGAACTGGCAATAATGGCGACTGATGTTGCCGAAGTAATTGGTGCGGCTATTGCCCTGAATTTATTATTTAATATTCCAATGATTCCGGCTGTTGTTATTACGGTTTTTGATGTATTAGTATTATTACTCTTAACTAAAGTAGGCTTTAGAAAAATTGAAGCAATTGTATCATGTTTGATTTTAGTAATTTTGTTTGTGTTTGCGTATGAAGTAGCGTTAGCTGGAGCAGATTGGCATCAGGCCTTTGTTGGTTTGATGCCAACTGCTAAGGTTATTCAAACAGAGCCTGTTATTGGTGGGATATCACCTTTAACGGGAAGCTTAGGAATTATCGGTGCAACTGTAATGCCTCACAATCTTTATTTACATTCGGCGATTTCACAAACGCGAAAAACTGATCATGATGATTTGGACAGTATCCGTCAAACTGTAAAATTTACAACAATTGATTCGAATATTCAGTTGACCTTGGCATTTATTGTTAATGCACTGTTATTGATTATGGGGGCCGCCGTTTTTAAGACTGGAGCTGTAAAAGATTCCTCTTTCTTTGGTTTGTATCAAGCTTTAAATAATACGAAGATGTTAACTAATCCATTATTAGCTACTGTAGCCCGATCAGGAGTCTTATCTACATTATTTGCTGTAGCTTTATTAGCGTCAGGACAAAATTCTACTATTACTGGTACTTTAACTGGTCAGGTAATTATGGAAGGATATATCCACTTAAAGATGCCACTATGGGCTCGGCGTTTAATAACCCGGGTATTATCAGTAATTCCAGTTTTGCTTTGTGTAGCTTTGACTGTTAATGGAAGTGTAACGCAGCAACATTTTGCTCTTAATATGTTAATGGAGCATTCACAAGTTTTCCTAGCCTTTGCTTTACCATTTTCTGTTTTTCCATTACTGATTATGACTAATAATGAAGCAGAAATGGGTGAATTTAAAAATAAACTTATTTGGCAAATATTAGGTTGGGGGAGTGCGCTTATCTTAACATTTTTAAATTTGTATAATTTACCTGCTACTTTTAAGTCATTTCATTTTTGTTCAGCTCATAATGCTGATATTCTAGCCTATATAACAATTATAATTATTAGTATTTTACTTCTTTGGACCTGTATCGAAATTTATCTTGGTGATCGCAAGTTAAAAATTGATAAGGCCGGTTTTGGTGCAAAAGAAGAAAAATTAAAAGAGGAGGGTGAAAAATAAAAATGGAAAAGGTTTTATATCAAGTTACAAATAAAAAAGCTCTTTCATTAAAGGATCTGAAAGAGTTAGGTATTGATGGTCTCTATGTAAATAATACGGTTAGTAAAGACCTAGCCAGATTAAAAAAAGAGGCAAAAAGCAATAACTTAGAAGTTATCTCAGCAAAAGAATTTCCATTTAATCAGGAATTAGCAACGACTATCCTTAATGAATTAACCCATTCTTCAGCAAAGAAGTTTACTTTTGTTTCTAAAGTAGAGAATGAATTAGATAATCAAAAAATTAATGGCTTGGAAAATAATACTTTTGCAGACCAATTGATTTTATTTCAGGCGCTTGCCCTAATGTCGCTATTACCGGGACAGTTGCTCATCCCAGCAGGACTAGAAGGGAAAAGAGATTCTCCATCATGGGATAAATTAAAAGGTTTACTAAGTCTGAGAAAAAAGTATGAGTTTAATGGAAAAAGTAAAATTAATATTACCGAGAATAACTTATTAGAAGTAAAACACGGAAAATTAATTGGCTATTTTAATATAAGTTCTAATGCCTTAGGATTTAATTCCACTAGTAAATGGATTCAAAATTATTTGGTAGGACAATTGCTACCTAAAGGTGTAGTAATTAAAGAGGAAGAAGAATGATACAAGTAAAACAGGCAGATATTACGAAATTAAAAGTAGATGCCATTGTAAATGCAGCTAATAAAACTTTACTTGGTGGTGGCGGAGTAGATGGCGCTATTCATGCTGCTGCCGGTCCGCAATTGCTTGAAGAATGTCGCATGCTTGGTGGTTGTGAAACGGGTGAAGCCAAAATTACTAAGGGTTATAATTTGCCTGCCAAGTTTATTATTCATACTGTTGGGCCAATTTATCGTTTTCATACTCAAGTAGAAGATGAACAATTGCTATCTGCCTGTTATCAAAATAGTTTGAAACTAGCCAAAGACTATAAATTGAGTAGTGTGGCTTTTTCTTGTATTTCAACTGGAGTATATGGTTATCCCAAATTAGCCGCTGCTAAAATAGCGGTTAGAGTAGTTAAAGAGTGGTTGAAAGAAGAAAAAAGTAATTTAGATATTACTTTTTGTGTGTTTGATCAAGAAAATAAAAGAATTTATCAAAGTCTAACTAAATAAAAATGGTGAACTTAATGAGTTCACCATTTTTATTTGAAGTTTTTATTTAATTTTATTGAAGAAAGAAGTGAAGATTTTTGCCTGTGATTCATCACTGCTTAATTCCTCAGGGCGCCATTGAATGCCTTGCATCAAGCCATCGCTAGATTCAATACTCTCAATAATACCATCAGGAGCAGTAGCTACAATGTTAAAATTATCTGCAACTTTTTTAATAGCCTGATGGTGAAGGCTATTTACATAGGGATGATTACCAATTACCTGTGCAAGTTGGCTTTCAGGTGTGACATTAACATGATGTGCAGGTAAAGATAAATTGCTTGCTTGTACGTGCTGAATTCCAGCTCCAGAATTTTGCCCATAAATATCTTGAAAAAGGGATCCACCAAAGGCTACATTTAATATTTGCATTCCGCGACCAATTCCAAGAATTGGTAAACCTGCTTCATGACTTGCCTTGATCAGGTTGATCTCATATTGATCGCGATGAGGATCAGTAACTTTTAATTCAGGCAATGGCTCTTCATTGTAAAAAATAGGCGTAATATCATCGCCATCACTTAAAATTAAACCATCAAAATCAGTTAATGGTTCAGGCATTGCTTTTAAACTTACAGGTGCTAATACGATTGGTAAAAAGCCGTTTTTAGCGATAACATCGACTAAAGCCCGATTAGTAAATAATTGATTATCTTTAATACCAGCTGTTAAAGCAATTTTTTTCATATAATTTTCCTCTTTATTGTTGTAATCTATGCCATCATTCTAGCACATTGAAACGTAAGATAATTTAAATTACTATCAAGAATAAAGAATTTTGCTTTTATTCCATTTATAATATGCTAGCATGAAAGTGAAATTTTGAAGTAGATAGGGTTGTGAGCTATGAATAATTCAGACTTTAACCAAAAATTTAATAAAGATAATACTCATTTGGCTAATGATAAGAAATTGACTCGTGAACAATATCGTCAAAAAGTGGCAGTTAATACTAAGGCTAATATTTGGGATTTGGCCTTAGATCGTCCTTATCTGTCGGTCGGGGCCATTGTTCTTGGATTACTTTTTATTATGACCAAGTGGTGGTTAGGATTAGGAATTTTAGTTGTGCTCGTGATTATTGGCGTAATTATTATTGCTTATAGTAGAACTCCAGCTAAGACCTTAAGTATTGAATTTAAGCTGGGAGGGTCTAGAAAATTAAATGTTTTAAAGGCTCTACAATTTGGTGCAGCGATGATTATGTTTTTATCTACTTATATGCGTCAGGTAGTTGTAATTAACTTTCAAAGCGCCGGTGCGCAAGATAGTTTAAAAATTATTCAGGGTGCAGCAGCACAAACCAATAATACTTATGCCACCCAAGGTGCAAATGCCTTATCAATTTTGGACAATTTGATGAATGGTTCTTTATGGGGTACTTACCGTTATGCTACAAGCAGTGCCCAATTTATGAGCGATCCAGGTGGTAAATGGATCATGATTTGGACTTTTTTATTAATGCTTGCTCCTGGTTTTTGTGTTGTAGCACAATTTTTTAGAGAACCATACTCTAGACGAACAATGCTTATTTGTTCAGGAATCTCAATGGTTTTATTTGTGCTAACACCTATTTTAGTTAATCATTGGGGACAAATTTATGGCATTAATCATCAAATGACACAACTGCAAATTAATCAAATGTTTAGTATGGGCTATATGGCCTATCCTGCTATCCTTTGTGCTATTGTGGTTTTTGTTATTGCGGCTTACCGCAGTATTAAACAAGATAAATTTTAAGTATAAAAAACCCCTTCAATTTACTGAAGGGGTCAAGTTAAGGAAAGCTACAAAATTTTATGAAAGCGTTTTAATTGCTTTCGGTATTATATTCTACACGCTATTAAATAAAAGTCAATTAAAAGTATTTTGAGAGAGATTAGTATGAACAATGATCCTTTAATTTTTGAATTAGCTACAGCTCAAGGAAAACCGTCCAGTTTTCGAAAAGATAAAGACCATACATGTCCATTTTGTGATGTGAAAAATTTAAGTGGAATTTATGAACAAGAAGGTGAAATGATTTGGTTACATAATCGTTTCCCCACTTTACGTGACACATTGCAAACGGTCTTAATTGAATCATCAGATCATCATGGAGATATCAGTAATTATAATAAAGAATATAATCGCAATTTAATGAAATTCGCCCTGCACTGCTTTAAAAAATTAATTGCAACTGGTCAATATAAATCAGTTTTATGGTATAAAAATTTTGGCCCTTTATCAGGTGGTTCTTTAATTCATCCTCATATGCAAATTGTTGGATTAGAACATGAAGATGGATACAAATATATTCACGAAAATAATTTTACGGGAATACCAGTTTTTGAAAATAAATTGATTGAGGTTAATATTGCTACTCACCCAGTACAAGGGTATCAGGAGATTAATCTCAATTTAAAATCAATGAATCAAGAACATGGAATTAATTTATGGGCCGATTGGATTCAAAAATCAGTCCAATATACATTAAATGAAATGTATAAGGGACGTTGTAATTCTTATAATTTATTTTTCTATCCCTATGGAAATGATAATCAGAGCCTTTGCTGTAAGGTGATTCCAAGATTTTATGCACCACCTTATTTTGTAGGATATAAGTTATCTCAGTGTAATGATAAAATTACTCTAAAAAGAGAAGCAAAAAATCTGGCAAAATACAGTTATATAAAAAACAATTTTTACCCAGGGGTCTCATGTTATAATATAAAAATATTGATAAAACTAATAATAGTTGGGGATTTTGATAATGCTAAAAAATGAATTAGATGCTCTTATTCCCAAAAATGGGATAGAGACTGGAATAATGTTATGTTATGGTGATGAAGTTATTTATCAACATAATGCGGATAAAGTTTTTCCTGCCGCAGGAATGATTGATTTGGGGATTGTTGCTTATATTGAGGAACAATGGAAAAAGGATCCCAAAATTCTCGATGAAGAGTTAGAAGTAACTGAATTATCGCGCGTTCGGGGAGCAGGAGTAATTAGTAAATTAAGACAAAGTAAATGGTCATTACGCGATTTGATTTATTTAATTACTTCAGTAGGAGATAACACGGCTAGCAATTTATTAATTGAACGGTTTGATATCTACGAAATTGATGAATGGCTAAAAGAAAATTATCCAGGAATACGTTTAGGGCGTGAATTTATGCGTTATTCAGCTACGGGACAGGATAATGAAGTAACAGCGTCGAGTATGATGAAAGTGTTACAGCATTTTATAACTAGTAAAGATGAGTTTGGTGATCTGGTTAGATCAGGATTACAAAATCATGCTATGAGCTTTTATCTAACAGCTATGGGAGATACGGAATTACCAATATTTAATAAATCGACACATTTTAATCATCTTTTACATGAGGTTAGTGCTTTAAGAACACAAAAAGGACCATTAAGTTTAGTTTTACTGACTGAATATGAAGATAATAAGAGTCAAGATGTTGAGTTTATTCAAGAATTTGGTAAACTTTTATATTCTAGAATTTCTATTCCGCAACTTCCAAAGACCGGATTGGCTAATTTGAGAAATAAATGATTTAAAAGATCGTTTTAAAACGATCTTTTTTTGTATTATTAATTAAAGGACGAGATTTACTTTAGGAGTATAATGAAAAATATTTTACAAGATATAAAAAAGTATTCTAATAAATTTTGGCAAAATTGGTTGCGGTATTTACTACTCTTCGTGGGATTAGATCTATTTAATGAAATGATTGTTATTCCAATTTTTCGTTGGAGTGCAACTTATACTTTACAGGCAGGATCAATTCCATTTATTTCTTATCAAAATGTAGTCACGATTTTAACAAAGCATAGTTTGATTGCGGCAGTCTTATTATTAGAGCTATTACTATTAATCTTAATTATTTATTTACAATTTGAATTTTTGTTACTTGCAATTCAAAATATTGAGACAAAATTTACTACAATCTTGAAAATGACTTGGCGAGTAATAAAGAAAACTAGAATTAGCTCCNTAATCTTATTGCTAGCCTATTTCTTATTAATAATTCCNTTTGTAGATATGGTTTATAGAACACCGCTGTTAGCCAAAATACAAATTCCACAATTTATTCTAGATTTTATGACTAGAAAATGGTTTTTATTTATTGGGCTAATGNTTTTTTATGNNCTTGTATTAATTTTGGGGATAAGGNTNTTACTAACTTTGCCATTAATGGCTTTCAAAAAATACTCTGGCTGGAAAGCAATGAAAAAGAGTTGGCAACTAACAGCAAATAAAAAATGGTTTTCTTTAGTTATACGACTTTTTCTAATAGNAGTTGTTAGTACGATANGTTTGACACTATTTTATGGNATATTACTAGCGTGTCAGTANGGCGGAGATAAAATTGGTGGACCCTTTGCACAAATTTTGGTTAATTTAAATCTGTATCTAGTACAAGCGGGNTCAGTTTTANTATTAGCTTGGTCAACGATAGTAAGTATTTTAGTTATTTTGCACCCNTTAAATCTAAAAANTGACTATCAAGANANTAATTATAAAAANTCAACTNTCTATATAATTGGCATAATTATTTTTACTTTGGCNAGTGGAGAAACCCTAATAAATAATAGTTTTTACTTAAATCGAGAAAATCTTACTAGACCATTAATTATTTCTCACCGTGGAGTTAGCGATAAAAATGGGGTTCAGAATACAATTGCTGCATTAAATAAGACGGCTAAATTACANCCAAACTATGTTGAAATTGATCTTCATGAAACAAAAGATAATCAATTTATAGTAATGCATGATGAAAATCTTAAAAAGCTGGCTGGTATTGATAAAACACCAAAGGAATTAACATTAAAACAGTTAAAGAAAATTACCTTAAAAGAAGATNGGCATCAAGCTAAANTTGCTAGTTTTGATGATTATTTAAAGGCCGCNCAAAAAATTAATCAGAAACTTTTAATTGAAATTAAAACTACCCAAACAGATTCTAATTCTATGCTTAGTCGCTTTGATAAAAAATATGGAAAATTAATTAAACAAAGAAATTATCAAGTGCAATCGCTTGATTATAGNGTAATTGAAAAACTGCATCAAATTGATCCTAAGCTCTTTGTACTTTATATTGAGCCGTACAATTTGACNTATCCTCATAATTTGGCAGATGGTTACTCTATGGAATATTCTACTTTGAATAATGATTTTATCTGGCAGGCTCATCTGCAANATAAACCNGTTTATGCTTGGACTGTTGATGATNCAAATACAATGANAAAGATGATGTATGAAGGTGCAGACGGAATTATTACCAATGATGTTGGTAAATTAAANAAGAGTATCCAAAGTTTTGAAGNCGATAAAAGTTATGCAAGTCGANTATTGAATTATATTATTGTTCTTCCTAATCCATATAGTATTGAATAATAAAAAGGTTCCGATTTAATCGGAGCCTTTTTTAGTATTTAGTTTCTTTGATATCATCTTCTGGACGATGCTCTTGCAAACGTAAACCATAAATTGTAAAGTCAGCATCATCAGGATCGCGTTTTAATTCAATGGTTAAATCGGAACNATCCTGTTTAAATTTAAGTTCTTTACGAGTATCGATCCACATTACAGTTTTTATTTCAGGTACATTATGTAAAAATATTTTTTCTGGAATTGGTTGGTGAATAAAGACATAAATTTGATAGTTAGCAACACTATTTCTAAAGATCGTAGCATTACCATCAGTGGTAATTTTTTTATCGGGACGTGCTTCATAATAGGCATGTCCAAAACGATCAATCCATTGACGTAATAACTCCAAATCTTTAAGCTCTTTTGGCTCCACTTGTCCTTCTTGGTTCAGTTTAACTTCAAAATAGATATTATAACCATCTGAACGAGCTGCCATTAACTTGGCTAAAATATCAGGACCAGCTAATGGAAGAGCAGGACGTGGTTGACAAAATTTGATGGAATATTTTGTACAAGATTCTTTCAATAACTTTTCTTGTATCTCATCACCATCTTTAATACTTACACCACGAAAACCAGCATCGCGTGCCTGACGCACTAAAAGATCAGGGTCAATGCCACCCTTATTATTTGTATCGATAGTATATTGAAGGACGATTCCAATATTTAAATCTTCTTTTGCTTCATCCATATGCTTCACACCTTCTGTATTTATTTAATTTAATTATATAATTAATTAAAAGTATAAGGGAGAAAAAGGTATGAAAATTATAATTGCACCTGCTAAGAAAATGATTATTGATCAAGAAAGTTTTCCTGTTAGATCAATGCCAGAGTTTTTAGATAGAGCACAAATATTATGGAATTTTTTAAAGAGTCAAAATTTTAATCAATTAAAAAATATTTGGCAGGCCAACGATAAAATTGTAAAAGAAAATCAACTTCGTTTAGAAAAGGAAAACTTGAATGACCGATTAACGCCGGCCGTTTTCGCTTATTCTGGCATTCAATATCAATATATCGCCGCAGATGTTTTAGAACAAAATGGACTAGATTTTTTACAAGAAAAATTGCGTATCGTATCGGGTCTTTATGGGCTTTTACGACCGTTTGATGGAGTAGTTCCTTATAGACTAGAAATGCGTAATAAATTAACTGGATTTCGTGATTATAGTCTTTATCACTTTTGGAATACAAGTCTTTATCAGGCAATTTATCAAGAAGAAAATATTGTCTTAAATTTAGCTTCAAAAGAATATGCCAGACTCTTTGCGCCATATATAAAAGAAAATCAAAAATTTATTACTGTTGAATTTTTGGAGAGAAAGAATGATAAATGGCGTCAATTGGCAACCCATGCCAAGATGGCTCGTGGAGCNATGGTGCGATTTATAGCAGAGAATCAAATAGACACAATTGATGGCCTAAAGAATTTTGATGATTTTGGATATAAATTTGATCAAAAAACTAGTACAGCAGAGAAATATGTTTTTAAGAAAGAAAATTAGATAAGTACATAAGTACTATTGAGTTTGCTTTATCTTTGTTAAAGCATGATTGCCAATAAACCAACAAATTAAAGCACTAATTTCACAAATCAAAATAATCCAACTCATAGGAGCATAGGTAGAAAGACCACCTAAACCAACTAAAGGTGAAATCAATCCACCTAAAAGATTTTGAGTAAGGCCGATAATTGCAGAAGCAGTTCCTGCTAAATCGCGTTCTTGTTCAATGGCAAGAGCTGACCCCATCGGATTCCCAATGCCTACTAATGCTACTATCAAAAAGAGTGGTAGGAGTACATAAATAAGTTTATGGGGCAAGATAAGAGTTACAAGTAAACTGCCGGCCGCTAAAATGGCAATAATAATTGCGCTAAATAAAANTTTTTCTTGTTGAAATTTTTGNGCCAATTTTGCCCCTAGCCAAGTAAAAAGAACTTGTCCAATTCCATTAACAGCATATAAAAGGCTAAATGCAAAAGGTGACATACCAAAAAGATCTTGCAGCATAAAGCTAGAACCTGCAATGTAAGCATAGAGGGCNCCGGTCATTAAAGTGCTTACGAGCGTAAAAGCAATAAAGGCGGAGTTTTTAAATATTTTACTGAATTGACTTTTAGAACTGGTTTGATTTGAAATTGGTTGAGAAAGGGTTTCTTTAAATTGAGAAACTGCAAGTAATAATAAGATACCAATGATTCCCAGGGTAATAAAAATTAANTGCCAGTCTCCAAANAGTAGAAAAATACCACCGATTGTTGGGGCAATAACAGGAAAAATACTATTTACGGCCATTAATAAATAAAAATAATGGGCAAATTCTTTACCGGCAAAAATATCAGAACACATTGCCTTAGAGGTAACAATTCCTACAGAGCCTGCTAAGCCCTGAATTAAACGAAGACAAATAAAAAAATAAATATTGGGACTAAAAGCGAGTGCAAAAGAACTGAGAGCAAAAATAATGAGGCTAAGTAAAGTCGGCTTTTTGCGTCCGATTCGATCTGTTAAAGGACCAAAAAGAATTTGACCAAAAGCTAAGCCAAATAAACAGCTGGTAATAGATAATTGAGTTAATGAGGCAGTAGTAGTTAGGTCTTTTTGCAAATCAGGCAAGGCTGACGCATACATATCTAACGAAAGTGGGCCGAAGGCTGATAAAGTACCAAGAATAAAAATAATCCAACTTTTTCTTAATTTACTCATTAATTCCAACTCCCTTTAAAAATGTTCTAGTATGTATTTTAACTTAACTTCAGAGTTTATATTTTATAAAATATAGATAAAAATTATATACTATATATAAATATTTTAAAAAGCGAGGGAAAAGCATGGAAGTAGTTATTGTACGACATGGAACAACTGAATTAAATAAAGACGGAAAAATTCAAGGTTCTCGTGTAGATCCCAATTTGAGTCAAGAAGGTTGCGCTTATGCGAAAAAAGCCGCTAAAAATTTTGATCCATCTCAATTTGATGCAATTTATGCTAGTCCTTTGAAACGTGCTCAGGAAACTGCACGAATTTTTGTCGGTCCTGATTTACCGATTAAGACTGATAGACGTTTAGAAGAGTTAGATTATGGTGATTGGGATGGTAAGTCATCAAAGGATTTTAAGAGACTTTACCCAGATGCTTTTGATTCTCGTGGATTAATTAATAATAATATGTACCAATATAATAAGAATGCTGAAACACGTAAGCACTTTGAAGCACGCTTAGCTAGTTTCTTTGATGAGTTATATAAGAAACATCCTCATGATAAAGTATTGGTCGTTTGTCATGGAGTGGTAAGTCGCATGATTGTTGCGCATTATTTNACTAAAGGTGATATCAGTTATTTTGACCAAATGGTTAATTGTGGAATAGCAAAATTACGNATTAATGATGATATCCAAAGTNTAGCCTACTGGAATAGAGTATTGGCTTGAGTACAGCTTAAAGTTAAAGTTTAAAACAAAAAATGAAGTGGAAAGACCGCTTCATTTTTTTGTTATACAATTTATATGTAAGAAGTTGTATATAAATTGACAGAAAGTAGTTATAAAGTTAGGATAGAAAGTGAAAAGTGACACCGTGTCACTTTTGAGAAAAATGGTTAAAAATACATTTCATAATTTGTCNGATGAAAAGAAAACGCGTGTAAGCAATGCTTTATTAANAGAGTTTAGTAAGTATTCATTAGCTGATGCTCAAGTGGCTCGAATTGTAAAGGATGCACAAATAGCACGTGGAGCCTTTTATAAATATTTTGATAATTTAACAGATGCCTATAAATATATTTATGGGCAGGCCATACAAAGTATTCATTTAGGTGTTGGTCAAATGATACAAAAATTTGACCCAGAGACTTTTTATCAAATGACAATTGATTTTATTGATAAGACGAGTAATAGTAAGTACTACAATTTGATCAAACTACATTTAACTCGTAATCAACAATTGATTCATCCCGATATAGTTGTAGAAAGTAGAAAAACTTTACACCTAGATGCGCAAATATGGAGTGCGATGATTTTGAGCCATGAAGTCATTAATCTTGTTTTATTTGATCCTGAGAATAAAGATAAATATTTGGATCGTTACCGAACAAGTTTGAACTTATTAAAGGAACGGTGAGTGTTTCATGTTTTTGGCATTAAAGGAAATTAAATATGAAAAGTTCAGATATAGCCTAATAACTTTTATGATATTTTTAATTGCCTATTTAATTTTTATGTTATCTTCACTTGCTGCAGGATTAGCATCTGAAAATACTCAAGCAATTAAAAGCTGGCATGTTCAATCAGTGGTACTTAATTCAAATGCAAATGTCAATTTGAGTCAATCTTTATTAACCAAAAATGATGTAAAAAATATCCAAGTAGGAAAAGATAGTGCTTATGTTGGACTAGTACCGGTTGTAGTCAAAATGCCAAAACAAGAAACCCAATCAGCACAATTTATTGGCCTAAATAAAGATCAATATATTTATAAAAACTTATCTTTGGAAAGTGGTAGAAGAGCAAAAACAAATAAAGAAGTTGCCGTAGATACTAGTTTTAAAGATGATGGTTACAAATTAGGTGATAAGATCACCTTAAATGGTGGAAAAGAAAAATATAAAATTGTTGGTTTTGTGAATAATGCCAAGATAAATATTGCTCCAATAATTTATGGAAATATGACTACTTGGAAGAGTTTACGTCCATTAGCTCCTAATGTGGTTGCTTCTGGAATTATGTCACAAAAGAAACTTACAGATAAAACTGATAATATTACGACTTATAGTGTAAAGACTTTTACTAATAAATTACCTGGGTACTCAGCACAAAACATGACTTTTGAATTGATGATCGGCTTCTTATTTGTGATTTCATTGATCGTGATAGCTGTTTTCCTATATATTTTAACTATTCAAAAGATGCCAAATTATGCTGTTTTAAGAGCCCAAGGTATCCCGACCAAAACACTAGTTGGTGCTACTATTAGTCAGTCAGTTATTTTAACTTTTGCTGGAACTTTAATTGCATGGGTAGTTATGTATTTGATGACTTTAGTTTTACCTGCAGCTGTTCCACTTAATTTTGCGCCATGGATTATGATTTCTGGTTTTGTAGGAATGTTAGTAATGGGTGTAATTGGAGGTCTAATTCCAATTCGTTCAATTTTAAAAGTTGATCCAGCACAGGCAATAGGTTAAGGAGGTAAGTAGAATGGCAGCAATAACATTAACAGATGTAAGTAAAGTTTATGGTAAAGGTATTGCTGAAGTTAAAGCTCTAAAAGATGTTAATTTTACGGCCAATAAAGGAGAAGTCGTGTTAATTGTAGGACCATCTGGGGCCGGTAAAAGTACCTTTTTAACTATTGCAGGAGCATTGCAAAAGCCCACTAGTGGAACTGTAATAATTGATGGTGAAGATATTAGTAATATTAGCGCCAAAGCAGCTAATAAGTTACGTTTAGATAAGATTGGTTTTGTTTTACAGGCTTATAATCTAGTTCCCTATCTTACTGTTAAAGAACAATTTACTTTAGTAGATAAGGTAAAAAAAGAAAATAATATGTCGCATCAAGCCTTAGATGAGTTGATGAAACAACTTGGAATCGACATGTTAGTTAATAAATATCCAAATGAAATTTCAGGTGGGCAAAAACAAAGAGTAGCAATTGCACGCGCGCTTTATGCTAATCCAGCAATTATTTTAGCCGATGAGCCTACTGCTTCACTAGATAGTGAAAAAGTTGAAGAGGTAGGTAAATTATTTAAAGATTTGGCTCAAAAACAAGATAAAGCTTTAATTATTGTGACCCACGATATGCGTTTAAAGAAATATGCTAACAAAACTTATCAAATGATTGATGGTCGTTTACGTGAAGAGCAATAGAAAAAAGGTATTCCTAATTTAATTAGGAATACCTTTTTATGATAGAATCATTGATCTTTATAGATTAGGATCCATTTGAAAACGAAGAGGTGAATCTTCAGTTTGGAGAGTAATTAATTTAGAGATTAAGTCCTGATAATTTTTAAGAGCAATACTTGCTAATTTTTTATTTGCCTCATTTATTAATTGTAATTGTTGTTCTTTATCGTTAACAGTCTTTAACTTTCTATCATAGTCAATACGAGTTTTTACTAATTGCTCATTAGTTTCTTTTTGAGTGTTAACCAAGTAAGTAGAATATTTACTCCAATTACGATCAACTAAGACACTAGCTTCTTTGAATACCCAGTAAGCGGAATTTGAGGTGAAGTCTTTTTTACCATATTTAAACATAGTAGGAACTTCTGTGCCTTGTGGGTAAAAAGGAATATAAACGCTTTGAGCAGCAATTCCCATAGCTAGCCAATGTATCATAGTTTCATCACGTAATTGAAGTAAGTGCGATTCTTGTGTGGTAGCTACACTTATTGGACGATAAGTTGCATTGCTTTTATTTTTACTTTTGGTTAAATCATATTGTGTTCCATTAAAGTGATCACTTAAAACTCGTTGAGCTTCTTCAATAGCAATAGGGTGATCCGGTTTTCTTAAAAATGGTAATTCAAAACTTTCTGGATCTTGTTCTATTGATGGCGTTAATAATTTTTGACCAGACCAAACACGAGGAGTGTTATAAGCAAGATCGGAATCATCATGAGTGCCAAAGATTCTTCTAAAATTAAAAGGTTTATCTTGGGGCCAAAGATGGTTTTGATAAACAAATTCTTGAATACCAGGAGAGGTGATGAAATTATCTTGGTCATCAAAATCAATTTCTTCAATGGCTAATTGATTGGCAACGACTGCATAAGAGTCATCCGGTATGCGACGTGCTACATAATGATGACCAGAACCAATTTCCATGTACCAAGCTTCATTACGATCTGCAAACAAAATACCATTAGCTTCTGCAGAACCATGTTCTTGAACAATTTTGCCTAGGCGTTCTACGCCGCTACGAGCAGTCTTTACATAAGGAAGAACTACTGTGACCATGGCCTCTTCTAAGATTCCATCTTTAGTATTAAATGGATCAAAAGCTTGTACTCGATCATTAGCGTAAGCACTTTCTGTTGCACTCATAGCTACATGATATTCATTAATTCCGTCTTCTTCAAAAACACCATATTTATCTGTCCATTCTGGTGTAGAAGAATATGCATATGCTTCGTGAGGAAGAGAAATTATAAATTTATTGTCTTTAGATTTAAAAGTATTATCCTGAATGTGGCGATGTGCATTAAAAGCCAAATGCTTTGGCCAAGCTGTTTTGGCATCTTCATTACGTCCAATAATGACACTTCCATCAATAGTAGCTTTTTTACCGATTAAAATAGAAGTACAGGATGAACGCCCAATTTTATTTATCATTAATTTCACTCTTTCTAAGAATATAATATAATTAACATTGTATTACTGTGAGAAAAAAATAAAAATATATGTGAGGTTTATATTATGGAAGATTTACCTGAAGATAAAGAAGTTATTTTATCAACTGATTATAAAAATCATAGTATTAATATGAAATTTTCCGATAATTTAGTTGATGATCGTGAAAAAGGTTATATTTTATCTGCAGCATTTTTAGCCTTTGCTGCTAGTCAAGGACTAGATAAACAAGAAGTTATTGAAATGGTAAATTCGCACTATGATGAGTTCACAGGGGATGACGGGTCTAGTTTATTTAAGCGTCTATAACTTATAAATATATAAGAAATAAAGAAATTTTAATTAAATAACTGTATACTTTTGTTATTTTTTGGTATATGATAGTCATGAATGAAATAACAGGTGTTAGTTAATTAATAATTTTATGTTGTTTCATGAACTAACTTAATTTTTTGAGTAGAGTGATAAAGGGGTATTAAAAGTGGCTAGAAAGAAAGAAATTGACAAAAGTAAAATTTTGGATGGTGCATATAGACTTGCTGTAAAGGATGGTATTGAAAGCCTAACTGCAAGAAATATTGCTAAAGAAGTTCATTGTTCAACTCAACCTATTTATTTAGAGTTTGATAATATGACTGATTTACGTAATCAAGTAATTAAAAAGATTACTGATGAATTAAAAAACAACACTTTACAACAAAACTTTGTTGGTGAACCTTTAATTGATCTTGGTTTATCATATATTTATTTTGCAAAAGATCATGTTGGTTTATTCCGTGCAATGTTTGTTGATGGTAAATTTGGTAGCAAGATCATTTCTGATACATTAATGGATCTTGGTACTGAAAAATTCAAGCAACAATTTGATGCTGATAGTTTTTCAAATGAAAGAATCCGTCATATTGTAATTACAACTTGGGTTTCAGCAACTGGTATCGCAGCTCTACAAATTAACCAAATGGTTGACTTTAGTCAAGATCAAATGATCAATGTGTTAGAAGCACAAGTTCATGATGCTATGCTTAATGATCGTCTTACTAATACAGAAGAAAGTCCACTATTTGCAGCAGACGACGATGCCTCATTAGCTGAAAAATTAAGTTAATAATAATTTAAAAGTGCTACTTAGCTTATAAGTAGCGCTTTTTTATTTTTTACTAAATAAAAAATTTGGTGTTTATTTAAGAGAACCTTATAATTAAAATGAATAGGTTTAAACCTAAGAAGGAAAGGTGAGCAAAATGAAGTTACTTGCTATTGTAGGTAGTAATGCAGATCATTCATATAATAGAGATTTGTTAAAATTTATCAAGAAACATTTTACTGGTAAGTATGATATCGAATTAGCTGAAGTTCGTGATTTACCAATGTTTAAAGAAGGCTTTACGAAAGTTCCTGAGAGTGTAGAGTCCTTGGCTAAAAAGATTGAAGCTGCTGATGCAGTTTTAATTTCAACTCCTGAACAACAACACTCAGTTCCCTCCTCATTGAAGAGCGCACTTGAGTGGTTATCTTCAGCTGAACATCCCTTTAAGAATAAACCCATTGTAATTGTAGGAACTTCGGTGTTACCTCAGGGATCAGCACGTGGTCAAAGTCACTTGAAATTAGTTCTTAGTTCTCCAGGTTTTGGTGGAACTGTATTTGATGGTGATGAATTTATGTTAGGCAGTGCACCTGACCAATTTGATGAAAATGGTAATTTACCTGCAGGTACAGTAAAATTCATGGATCATTTCTTTGACGAATTTGATACTTTTTATGAACAAATTACTGGGAAAAATACTAAAGGTGTATTAGCACAAATATTTGGTAGTGGAAAGGAGTAAAGGAATGAAATTACTTGCCATTGTAGGAACAAATGCTGATTTTGCTTATAATCGTTTAGTCGAACAATTTATGGCTAAACGTTATAAAGATCAGGCCGATATTGAAGTTTATGAAATTGCTGATTTGCCACGTTTTAAAAAAGAAGGCGAACCTGATGCTAAGGTAGAAGAATTTAGAGATAAAATTCGTAAAGCTGACGGAATTATTATTTCCACTCCGGAATATGACCATGGTATTCCGTCATCATTAAAGAGTGCCTTAGAATGGACTGGGAGCCATGCATTAGGTGATGGTAACGTAATGNAAGGAAAACCAGTAATGGTGTTGGGAGCTTCTTTAGGGATGCAAGGAGCTTCTCGTGCACAAGAAGAATTGCGTGAAATTCTCCTTTCACCTGATCAAAGTGCAAATGTGTTACCAGGTAATGAAATCTTAATTGGCCGTGCTCCAAGTAAGTTTGATAAAGACTCTGGTGATTTATTAGATGAAGCAACTGAAAAACTTATTGATACCACTTTTAAGAATTTTGTCGATTTTGTAAATCAAGCAACTAAGTAGTAATTTTTTACTAAAAAGNCCGTGCGGATTAAGGCACGGTCTTTTAAATTAGATTGTTTTTCTTTAAATAAAAATTGTTTTAAAATAAAGCAAAAGAGATTATTTGGTAGGAGAAAAATACAATGGTTGAACCTCTTGTTTTACCTTTAAGTAAAGTGGAGAATGGNCGTGATTTAGGAGCTTATGTTGGATTTGACGGACGTCCAATAAAAAAGCATAAGTTATTAAGAACAGCTAAATTGTCTGAAATGCCCGAAAATGATATTAATTTTCTAAAAAATTACGGTTTAAAAAAGATTATTGATTTTAGAACTACTGCCGAATGTGAAAAGCAACCAGATACAAGCCTAACAGGGGTAGAGTACATTCATCTTGCAATTCATGAAGAAGAAAAATTAGGAGTTCCAGATGAAACTAAAGAAAAATTGAAAAAGACATATATTTTTGATCAATATGCTGGTTTTAAAGTGATGTGTCACCAGTATCGAAAAACTGTTCGATCAAAACATTCTCAAGCGGCCTACCATAAATTTTTTGAGATTTTGGCTAATAATGAAGAAGGAGCAGTACTTTTTCACTGTTCAGAGGGGAAAGATCGTACTGGCTTTGGAGCCTACTATTTATTGCATATTTTAGGTGTTGATCCATATGTAATTAGAAATGATTATTTATATTCTAATTATGGTCTCAATGATTATCGTGAAAAAGTAGACAAGTTGGCATTAGCCGATGGTGCAAATCAGTATATTCGTACTAATTTACGCTCTCTTGCTAGTGTTTCGCATGAATATTTAGATAGTGCATTAATTTTAATTAATAATGAGTATGGTGGAATAGATAATTACATCAAGGAATATCTTGGCGTTGANCAAGCCATGATTGATCATTTACGAGAACTTTACTTAGAACCAAAAATTTAAAAGGATAAGAGTAATGATAGAAGATTTTACAAAAAAACAAATTTCACAATCAGGGCGTGGTTTAGGGACAATTATTACCTTACAATTATTTGGCTCTACTGATAAATATATTTTAGATGAATCATTTGCCTTAATTGCTGGCTATGAAGATCGTTTAACAGTTAACCGTGACGAATCAGAAGTAATGGATATTAATCATGCGGCCGGAAAAAGTCCCGTTCAAGTTTCTTCTAGTACTTATAAGTTAGTAAAGCTGGCAGTTGAAAAAAGTCGTGAAAATTTTGGCTTTAATGCTTTAATTGGCCCAGTAGTAAAGTTGTGGCATATTGGTTTTAAAGATGCTCATGTTCCAACGGATGGTCAAATAAAAGAAAAAATGGCTTTGACTCACCCAGAAGACGTAATTTTGGATGATGTAAACCAGACCGTCTTTCTTACTAAACCAGGGATGGAATTAGATTTAGGTGGTATTGCTAAAGGATATATTGCAGATAGAGTACGTGATTTATGGCATGCATATGATGTAAGAGCTGGAATTATTAATTTAGGTGGAAATGTATTATTTGTCGGTTCAAGTCCTAGACGCGAAAATGGAAAATGGATCTTAGGGGTTCAAGATCCCAAGTTAAAGCGTGGAGAAAATCTTACTACGGCTACAGTAGATGAATGTTCTGCAGTTACTTCTGGCACTTATGAACGTGTCCTAAAAATTAATGGAAAAGAATATCATCATATTATTGATCCTAAGACTGGTTATCCGGTTAAAACTAATGTTGCAGGAGTTACCTTATTTACTAGAGATTCAGTTCAAGCAGAAATTGAATGTAAACGACTATTTTTTGCTGGTAAACCGATTGAGGGTTGGCAAAATGATGAAGCTGGGCGTTATGGAGCAATTTTTGTTTATAATGATGATCGGATTGAACGAGTTAATGTGTAAAAGTATTTACTAGATAATAAAAAAGAACGTTACTTAAGTAACGCTCTTTTTTATTATCCCAATGTACGGCTAATACCAAAGACTGTTTTGAAGACACCNTTTGATAAACCAGGAGTGTCATAAATAATAACTCGCAAAAACGGAGAATCAACAGTTTGTTGAATAAACCATTGATTTTGAAAGGCATCGCACATTGAGAGGACTACGTAAACAACAAAATAAGCGGCAAATAATGAGATTAANGCCCCTANAACATTATCAAGTANGGTTGTAAAACCATGCTTATTAGGATCTTTTTGTGGTAGCCAACGTTTAAAAANTTTNACGACCTGTCGCCCAATAAACCAAATAATAAAGAAAGCGACGAAGCGATAAATCATTATATCTAATGCAGCATTGGCAGTGGTTGCGTTTGGAGAAGAAAATTTTGAATAGAGCCAATTTCCTAATCCATTTTGGCCTAAAATTGCAATTGCAAAGACAATTGCACCAAAAATCAAGTTAATAATTCTTCTTGAAAATCCAATTTGATAACCTTTGTAGGTTTGATAACCTAAATATAATAAGACTAAGATGGTAACCAGCATAATAAATTCTCCTTTTTTCCTATTATAGCCGATAGCAAATTACTTTAGCTATTAAACTGAGAACTTTTGACGATTTTAAAAAAATAATTCATAATTAATTAAGTTAAAAGTGGTAATTGGGATTGTGAACTTCCCATATTTGCGGTAAATTATAGTATGTGAAACATGGTTTCACGGGTGAAATATGAATCCAGAATTTTTTATAGAAGCTTTGGCTAAAAAGAATTTTGAACTTAGTTCAAAGCAAAAAGAACAATTTTCAATTTATTATCGAGAATTAATTGAAACGAATAAAAAGGTTAATTTAACTAGAATTACTGCTGAAGAAGATGTTTATCAAAAACATTTTTATGACAGTGTAACACCAGTATTAGAATTTCCTGATTTATTTCAAGGAAATAAATCACTTTGTGATGTTGGGGCAGGAGCAGGATTTCCATCCCTACCAATTAAAATATTGTGCCCTGATTTGCGAATAACAATTATCGATTCTTTAGGTAAAAGATTAAAGTTTCTCGATAGTTTAATACAAAAATTAGGTCTTACGCATGTAACCTTAGTTCATAGTCGTGCTGAAGATGCAGGACAAAATCCTGAATTACGTGAAAAATTTGATCTCGTAACAGCAAGAGCAGTAGCAAAAATGTCAGTGCTTGGCGAATATTGTTTACCTTTGGTAAAAATAGATGGTTACTTTATTGCTCTGAAGGGTCCTAAAGCAGATATGGAGTTAAATGATGCTAAAAAGGCAATTAAATTGTTGGGTGGTAAAACACAAAAAGTAGTGGAATTAACTTTGCCTAATAGTACCGACGAACGAACATTAATATTGGTTAAAAAATTGAATGAAACGCCAAAAAAGTATCCACGTCAGGCTGGAACTCCAAATAGAAAGCCACTTTAAGTTCATTAGGAGGAAATGACTATGCCATTGTTTTTTGGACATAAAAATAAAAAAGATGAGGAAAATAAACAAGTTCAAGAAATCGAACTAGATAGAATAGTTCCTAATCGCTATCAACCAAGAAGAACGTTCAGTGAAGAATCTATTTCTGAGTTAGCACAAACTTTAAAAGAACAAGGACTATTGCAACCTATAATTGTTCGCAAAGACGATACAGAAGAAGGTAATTATGAAATAATTGCTGGTGAAAGACGTTATCGTGCAGCGCGTTCATTAGATTGGGCNAAAATTCCAGCCATTGTTGAAGATATGGATGATGCTAAAGTTGCTTCGTTAGCATTGATTGAAAACTTGCAACGCGAAGATCTTAATCCTATTGATGAAGCACAAGCCTATCTTGAATTAATGAAAGTTAATAATTTGACGCAAACTGATTTAGCAAAACAAGTTGGTAAAACCCAATCTTATGTAGCTAATAAAATTCGTCTTTTACGTTTAACACCGAAAGTTCAAAGCTTTTTAGTTTCTAAAAAAATCACCCAACGCCATGGACGGGCTTTATTAGGATTAAGTGAAGAAGATCAGGATCGTGCAGTTAGTGAAGTTGTTAAAAAAGGTCTAACTGTTAAAGAAACTGAAGAGATGGTGGAAGATTTAGATGGATACTTTGAAGCATTAGAAGCTGAAAATCAACCGGAAAAAAAGCCGGCCAAGAAAAAAGAAGGACCTCGAATTAAAACTGGTGATGATTTTAAAGTTCAAGTTAATACCATCAAAAAGGCTATCAAAATGGCTAAAGATTCTGGTTTAAAAGTTAAGTACAAAGAAGATAAAGAAAAAGACTCTTATAAAATTACTATTGAGTTATCAAACAAGTAAAAATTAAGGAGCGATAATGGTTCAAATTATTTCTGTTGCTAACCAAAAAGGTGGTGTGGGAAAAACAACCACAACCATTAATTTAGGTGCAAGTATTGCAAATCATGGTTATAAGGTACTAATAGTTGACATTGATCCGCAAGGAAATGCAACCTCTGGTTTAGGTGTTGAAAAATCTTCAGTTGATCAAGATGTNTATAATGTTTTAATCGATGAAGTNCCAATTTCAAAAACAATACACCATAGTTCTACTGAAAATTTAGATATTGTTCCGGCTACTATTCANTTAGCNGGGGCNGAGATGGAATTAACTTCATTAATGGCACGAGAAACTCGATTAAAGCAAGGATTAGATGAAGTTACAGATCAATATGACTTTGTATTTATTGATTGTCCTCCATCTCTAGGTCAATTATCGATTAATGCTTTTACTGCATCAGACTCAATATTGATTCCTGTTCAAAGTGAATATTATGCGATGGAAGGATTGAGTCAATTACTTAACACAATTCGTTTGGTACAAAAACACTTTAATAAGAACTTAGATGTTGAAGGTGTACTTTTAACTATGTTAGATGCACGTACAAATTTGGGTGCAGATGTTGTCAGAGAAGTTCAGTCTTATTTTAATAAAAAAGTATATAAAACAATTATTCCTAGGATCACTAAACTTGCTGAAGCTCCAAGTTATGGCGAAGCTATTACAGAATATGCACCTAAGTCAAGGGGTGCGGAAGTTTATGATTCACTAGCAAAAGAGGTGTTAAAAGCTCATGGCAAGAAAGTCAAACGAAGAAACTAAGAAAAAGGGATTGGGACGAGGCTTAGGAAAGGGGCTTGAGGCACTCTTTGAAGAAAGTCCCCAAGTTCAAGAAAATGAAGAGGTTCATAATCTTTCTCTTGATGAAATCAGACCTAATCCATATCAACCTCGAAAAACTTTTGATCAAAAAAGTTTAAAAGAATTAGCTGAATCTATCAAAGAAAACGGTGTATTTCAACCTATTATTGTGCGTAAGTCAGTAAATGGCTATGAAATAATTGCCGGTGAAAGACGATATCGAGCTTCAGGTTTAGCTAAGAAGGAAACAATTCCGGCAATTATTCGCGACTTTGATGAAGCCCAAATGATGGAAGTTGCAGTGCTAGAAAACTTACAACGTGAAGATTTAACGCCTCTAGAAGAAGCGCAAGCTTATGAAACTCTCCAAAAAAATTTAGGTTTGACTCAGGAAGAGGTTTCAAAGCGTTTAGGTAAGTCGCGTCCATATATTGCAAATTATTTAAGATTATTAACTCTACCTCAAAAAACTAAGCGTCTCTTGCAACATGGAGAATTATCTATGGGACAAGCAAGAACACTTTTAGGATTGAAAAATAAAGACGAAATTGATTCTTTAGCTAAGAAAGTTGTTAAAGAGGGAATTACAGTTCGGCAACTTGAATCTTTGGTTAATCGAATGAATGAAAAAGATTCACTTCAACCGAAGCAAAAGAAAATCAAAAAATCAGCCTTTATTAAAGCAAGTGAAACGCAACTTGCTGGAAAATTTGGTACAAGTGTAAATATTACTGAAAATAAAAAAGGTAAAGGACACTTGGCAATTGATTTTTCATCAACAGAAGAACTAAATAGAATACTTGATTTATTAGGTATAAATTTAGATAAATAAATTTTTATTTTTACAGTAAACAAAGCGAGGTGATTTTTCATGTATCATTTAGCAGATATCGTGCAAATGAAAAAACCACATGCTTGTGGTGAAAATAAATGGGAAATCTTGCGAATGGGAGCCGATATTCGAATTAAGTGTATGGGATGCGGTCATATTGTAATGATGTCACGAGGTGATTTTAATAAACGACTGAAAAAGATCGTGACTATGGCCAATGATCCTGCAACAAAAAAATTTGAATATTATGTCCCAAAAGATAAAATTATTGTGCCCCATTTTGGAAAGTAATTAATTAAGGAGAAAAAAATGGCATTAACTGCTGGTATTGTTGGTTTACCAAATGTTGGTAAATCAACTTTGTTTAACGCAATCACTAAGGCTGGAGCTGAAATGGCTAATTATCCATTTGCTACTATTGAACCTAATGTAGGGATGGTTGAAGTTCCAGATCAACGTTTAGCAAGAATTCAAGAATTAATTCCTGCTAAAAAAATCGTACATACTACTTTTGAATTTACCGATATTGCCGGTTTGGTAAAGGGTGCTTCCAAGGGTGAAGGTTTAGGTAACAAATTCTTAGAAAATATTCGTCAAACTGATGCAATTGTTCATGTTGTGCGCGCTTTTGATGATGACAATATCACTTCCGTTACTGGTAAAGTGGATCCAGAAGAAGATATTAATACCATAAACTTAGAGTTAGCAATTGCTGATTTAGATGCAGTTAATCGTCGTATTGGNAAAGTACAAAAAGTTGCTCAACAAGGTGATAAAGAAGCAAAAGCTGAAATGGCTGTTTTAGAAAAATTAAAGCCTGTGCTTGAAGAGGGAAAAGCTGCACGTTCAATCGACTTTAATGAAGATGAACAAAAGATAGTAAAGGGGTTATTCTTACTAACTTCTAAGCCAGTTATTTATGTAGCTAACATTGCTGAAGATTCAATGGCAGATCCAGAAAGTGATAAATACTTCCAGATTGTTAAAAAGCATGCCGAAAGTGAAAACGCTGAAGCCTTAGGAATTTCTGCTGCAACTGAAGAAGAAATTGCGGCTATGGATGACGATGAAAGAAAAGAATTCTTAGAAATGGAAGGTGTAGAAGAATCAGGTTTGGATCGCTTGATTAAAGCTGCTTACCATATTTTAGGCTTAAGAACTTTCTTTACGGCCGGTGGTCCAGAAACACGTGCTTGGACTTTCCATCAAGGAATGAAGGCACCACAAGTCGCAGGGGTTATCCACTCAGATTTTGAACGTGGTTTTATTCGCGCAGAGGTGGTCTCATTCGATGATTTGAATGAATTAGAAACTATGCAAAAGGTAAAAGAGGCCGGTAAATTACGTCTTGAAGGTAAAGATTATGTAGTTGAAGACGGCGATATTATTGAATTTAGATTCAATGTTTAGGAGTTTAAGCTTTTATGAGTGAAGACAAAAAGGACAAAAATAAACCTGTCGAAGAAGTAAAAACAGATAATGAATCAGGACAAGCAGAATTAAAAAAACAGTCAAAACAAGCTGCTCATGAAGAAGAAATAAAAAATACAGATCCTAAGGAATTACGTAAGCAATTAACTAATAAAAATTCAGATTATGTTTTTAGACTTCAAAAAGCATTACTTGAAAATGAAAATATTGCTAATGACCAAGTTGAACCAGCTATTGATGCAATTTTGCCTGAAATGATCATTGCGCAACAAAAGGGTATTCCTGCTAGTACACTTTATAAGATGTCACCGACAGAAAAGGCAATTGAATTAACTCATCCTAAGCCAAAAGTTGTAAAACAAAATTTTGGTTTGCAAGTGTTAGATAATATTCTTTTATATTTGGCCCTCTTTGCAGGATTGTATGGTGTTGTACAATTAGTTTCTAAGACACCAAGTGGTGGCGAATTAGGAGCCGTTACTTTGTTTGTTTTAGTTATTGGTTTAGGTTACATGATGGCCTACTATAACCGCTGGCTTGTTACTCCTAAGGATAAAAGACTGGGTACAGGAAAAATGGTTCTAATTGGAGTAGTAATTTTAGTAATTATGTTCTTATGGGTAACGGCAACGAGTCTACCAGGAATGAGACAACTTAATCCACCATTAAACCCATGGGCTGAAATTATTATTGCAGTAATTGCCTTTGGACTACGTTACTATTTAAGACGTAGATATCATATTGTTGATCCAGTAAAACAAGCTCGTATGCAACAAGCTAAAAAATAATTAGCGTGATATTTTATATAAAGTGGTCTAAAATGATAATTTAGAGCGCTTAAATATCATTTAATAAATTGACGCTTCGGCGTCTTTTTATTTTAGATTCAATTAATAAGGGGAGAAATCAATGATTTCCACATTACGAAAATCAATCCGACAATACAAAAATTTGTCAATAGCTGCTCCCATTCTAGTTTCTGGTGAAGTTATTGTTGAAATGCTTATTCCATATCTGGTAGGTATTTTAATTGACCAAGGGATTATGAAGGGAGATATGAATGCTATTGTTAAATGGGGAATAACTCTTTTTTGTCTTACTATTTTTGCAGTAGCTTGTGGTATTGGCAGTAGTTATTGTGCTACCCATGCGGCAGCCGGCTTTGCGGCAAATGTACGCCAAGATATGTTTGACAATATTCAGGAATTCTCTTTCTCTAATATTGATAAATTTTCAAGTTCAAGTTTAGTTACACGCTTAACTACGGACGTGACAAATGTGCAAATGGCATACCAAATGATTATTAGATTTGCAGTGCGGGCACCAATGATGTTAATTGTCGCAATCGTAATGTCAGTTATCATTAGTCCACGTTTATCACTAATTTTTGTAGTTATTGCACCTGTTTTTGCGATTATTTTAGCTTTACTAATTAGAAGTGCTTACCCATACTTCCCTAAAATTTTTAAAGGATATGATAAATTAAATCAGGATGTCAGAGAAAATGTGCGTGGTATTCGTGAAGTAAAGACTTACGTTCAAGAAAAACCACAAATTGAAAATTTTGAAAAATCTACAGGATTAATTTATAAATTATTCTCAACTGCACAAAAGATTATGTCTTTAAACGCAGTAACTGTAATGGCAGTATTAAATGTTTCTACATTAGCAATTGCTTGGTTTGGTGCTAAAGAAATAATTGGTCACACTTTGCAAACAGGTCAATTGGTTTCGATGTTTACTTATTCAAATTCTATTTTGTTTGCTTTGAATATGATTGCCATGATTATTACTCAGTTAGTTATTTCTGGTGCAAGTGGACAAAGAATTACTAAAGTTCTTCAAGAAAAACCAACAATTACTAATCCTAAGAATCCAATTGAAGAAATTGAAAACGGTGAAATCAACTTTAAGAATGTTGATTTTAAATATGCACCTGATGATAAAAATTTTGCTTTAAAAGATATTAATTTGCATATTAAATCTGGAGAAACAATCGGAATAATTGGTGAAACAGGTTCTTCAAAATCAACTTTAGTTTCTTTAATTCCACGTTTATATGATGCAACTTCTGGAGAGGTTGAAGTCGCAGGACATAATGTGAAAGATTATGATTTAAATGTTCTTCGTGACAAAGTATCCATGGTTCTTCAAAAGAACGTACTTTTTACTGGTACGATTAAAGAAAATTTGATGTGGGGTAATGAACATGCGACCGATGAAGAAATAGTACGTGCGGCTAAAATTGCTCATGCGGATGGTTTTATTAGAGAATTACCAGATGGTTATAATACGCAAATTACTCAGGGTGGTAATAATGTCTCTGGTGGACAAAAACAACGTTTAACTATTGCACGTGCTCTTTTAAAGAATCCAAAAATTTTAATTCTTGATGATTCTATGTCGGCTGTTGATACAAGTACTGAACGTGAAATTCGTCACGCCTTGGTTAATGATATGCGAGATACTACAAAAATCATTATTTCGCAACGTATTGTATCAATTAAGGATGCCGATCATATTATTGTGATGGATAAAGGTAGAATTCAGGCAATTGGTACTAATGACGAATTAATGAAGACAAATGAACTTTACAGTTCAATTGCTAAATTCCAGGAAGAAAAGTAGGTGAAACAGTTTGGATCAAGCAAAAAATAAACCTCAATTAAAGGGTAAGAGAGGCAAAGTTTTAGGTCGTTTATTAAAATTAGTTTTTACTACTAGTCCTTGGATGCTAGTTGTATCAATAATAGGAATAATCTTATCAGCAGCAGCTAGTGTTATTGGTTCATTATTTATTGAAAAATTAATTGACTCATATATCACACCTTTGCTTCATGAAAAAGTGCCTAATTTTCAACCTTTACTGTATGCAATTTGTGTAATGNTAGGTATCTTTGTTATTGGNTGGATTGCCAATTACTTGTTTACAGTTTTAATGGCNNTTTTGGCNCAAAANGTTCAATANAANGTTCGTAANAANATGTTTACNCATATGGANTCTTTNCCNATTCCTTATTTTGATCGAAATGANTATGGNGANATCATGAGTAGATATACNAANGATATTGATACTNTNCAACAAATGATNTCGCAATCAATTCCNCAATTTATGAANTCNTTATTAACTTTAGTNTTTGTAGTTGTGGCAATGTTGACCTTAAGTTGGCAATTAACTCTTTTATCTTTCTTAATTTTTGCTTTGTCATTTGGTGTAGTTAGATTCTTAACTACAANATCTAGTCGTAATTTTAAATTACAACAAGAAAAAATGGGTGAGTTAAATGGTTATGATGAAGAAATGCTTAATGGTTTAAAAGTTATTAAGATATTTTCACATGAACCTGAGGCAAAAGAAGGTTTTCAAAAGTATAACGATCAATTGCGTATTGCTTCTGGTAATGCAAATGCTTATGCCAATGTATTATTTCCAATTATGGGAAGTATCGGAAACTTACTTTATGTCTTAGTCGCTTTTGTAGGTGGNGCTGCAGCAATTAATGGTTGGGCCCCACTTACTCTAGGTGCAATTGCGTCNTTCTTACAATTATCAAGACAATTTAGTATGCCGATTTCCCAAATATCTCAACAATTGAATTCGATTGTAATGGCTTTAGCTGGGGCCAATCGNATTTTTGAATTAGAAGATGAACCATCAGAAGTTGATAATGGGGATGTAACTATTTGGCGTAATCCAGATAAGAAACATGAATTTGATTGGGTAGTTCCAGAAAAAGATGGTCAAGATAAAAGAGTGCCAATTAANGGACATATTATTTTTGATAATGTGAACTTTTCATATGTGCCAGGACATCAAATTTTATATGACATCAATATTGATGCTAAACCTGGTATGAAAGTGGCATTAGTTGGTGAAACTGGGGCAGGTAAAACAACCATTTCTAATATGTTGAACCGCTTTTATCAAATTCAATCAGGTAAAATTACATATGATGGTGTGCCTATTTCTCAGATTAAATTAGATGATTTACGTCATTCNTTATCGATTGTTTTACAAGAAACCCACTTATTTAGTGGAACAATTAGAGATAATATTCGTTTTAGTAAACCTGATGCAACTGATGAAGAAGTGCGTGAAGCAGCTCGTTTATCGCATGCGGCCGAATTTATTGAAAANTTAGCTGANGGATATGATACNGTAATTGATGGTGATGGCGGTGATTTATCTCAAGGACAAATGCAATTAATTAGTATTGCCCGGGCGATGATAGCCGATGAACCAGTTATGATTTTGGATGANGCCACTTCNAGTATTGATACNAGAACTGAACGAATGGTTCAGGCTGGTATGGATAACTTATTAAAGGGACGAACAAGTTTTGTAATTGCTCACCGTTTATCAACTATTGTTAATTCNGATTTAATTCTTGTGCTTGATCATGGTCATATTATTGAACGTGGTTCTCATGAAGAGTTACTTAAAGAAAAAGGTTATTATTACGAACTTTATACCGGTAAAAAAGAAATACAATAGATAAAGCGCTAGACNGATTATAGGTCTNGTGCTTTTTTATGACTTTATTAAGGATGANGATATNAGTAAAACTTTTGTTAAAATAAAGGTAAAATAGTTCTAAAAATAATTTATNAAATATAGNAGAGGAATCTCTATGAANGTCTTAGTTGTTGATGACGATAAAGAAATCGTTGAACTTTTAAATATATATCTAAAAAATGANGGTTATGAACCAGTAAGTGCATATTCAGGGAAAGAGGCTTTAACTAAGTTATCTACTAACCCTGATATTGCATGTATGATTCTGGATATTATGATGCCTCAAATGTCTGGAATAGATGTAATTAAAGAAGTGAGAAAAGATTCAGAAATACCTATTTTAGTGGTATCAGCTAAATCNGGT
Organism: Lactobacillus sp.; assembly: GCA_014803905.1. GTDB lineage: Bacteria > Bacillota > Bacilli > Lactobacillales > Lactobacillaceae > Lactobacillus. The sequence continues at coordinate 53,173 of JAAVAW010000015.1, forward strand.
GATATGGATAAGATTCAAGGCTTAATTACTGGTGCAGATGATTATGTTGTAAAACCATTTAATCCATTAGAAGTAATGGCTCGTGTACGCTCNTTGCTTCGTCGTAGTCAAAAAGAAGTAAAAAGTGACGAACCAGATATTTTAGAAGTAGGTCCTTTAATTATTAATAAGGATTCACATGAAGTAAAAACAGTAGATGGAACNCCGATTCAATTAACTGCTTTGGAATTTGGTATTCTTTATATGCTTGCTAGTCACCCTAATCGCGTATTTTCAGCTGATGAAATTTTTGAACGTGTTTGGCAACAAGAATCTGTTGTATCGGCAAAAACTGTTATGGTTCANGTGTCNCACTTNNGNGATAAAATNCAAAAAGCTACNAANGGTGAAGAAGTNATTCAAACTGTNTGGGGCGTNGGNTACAANATAGAAGNCTAAGNANNNNATGAAAAAANAAAANGTTAAATTAACTGNTCGAGAAAAAAGNGAANTNTTTGGTGAAGCNTTAGTAACGATAGTATTATTACTTCTTTTAAATTTATCAATAGTAATTTTACTTAATTTAGCTGTGATGAATGATCCTCATTTAGAAAATAATATTTTCTTTCTCAAAAAAAATATTACCTTATGGAATGGATCACATCTTTGGTCTTGGCAACGTGGGTTTATTGTAATTTTAATTATTTTTGATGTGATTATTCTTTGGTGGCGGTTGATTAGACGCTATCACCAAATGCAATTACGTCATGTAATTGATGAATTGCATTATATTGCCGATGGACATCTAGATCACCGAATTCCTTTTACAGTGAAAACGGATCTAGAAAAGGTTATTGATTCAATTAATGCCTTGGTTGATAGTACTGTAGATGCTATGGAAGAAGAACGCCAAATTGAAAAATCAAAAGATGATCTAATAACCAATGTTTCGCATGATATCAGAACGCCTTTAACTTCCATTATTGGCTATCTTGGTTTATTAAAATATCAAGANGATNTAAGTGAAGAAAATAAAAAGTATATTTCAATTGCTTATGATAANGCTTTACAAATGAAGGCTTTAGCAGATGATTTATTTGAATATACTACTTTAAAATNTTCNAATAAAAATAAACTNNTNNTAGCACCACTTCATATTAATTCGATGTTGGAACANGTNGCAGCTGGCTTTGAANTAGAAGCNCAAAAACATAATATTGAGTTTANTGTTGAAACNAGACCACACGATCTTACGATTGAAGCAGATGCCAAAAAAATAGTACGTGTACTAAATAATTTAATTACTAATGCTTTAAAATATGGAAATGGTGCTACTCAAATCAACTTGATTGCTAATAAAGTTAATAATCAATATGTCGAACTAAGAGTGGAAAATAATGGTGAAAAAATTCCAGAAGATGCTTTAAAATCAATTTTTGAACGTTTTTATCGAGTAGAATCTTCACGCAATCTTCAAACTGGTGGAGCAGGATTAGGTCTGGCCATTTCCCAAAATATAGTAAAATTGCATAGTGGTACAATCACTTGTAAATCAGATGATAATTGGACGAGTTTTATTATTCAATTACCACTCAAACAGCCCAAGGAATAAAGTCGTGTGCTATAATTTAGGCTGAATAGATTTGATTATAGGAGAAAAAATGAGTGAATCTAGCATTTCTTTAAATACTTGTATTTTAATCTTAAAAGAGCACCACTTGCTTAAGTCAAGTGCTGTTCAAGATGCGGTTCCAACAAAGTTGGACTACATTTCTTATGATTCTCGTGACATAAAAACAAACACCTTATTTTTCTGTAAAGGACAAGGCTTTCGACCAACTTATTTATCAATGGCTAAAGAAAATGGAGCTGTTTGTTATGTGGCTGAACAACCTTACCCAGAAGGAAAGGGAATGCATGCATTAATTGTAAGAGATGTTTCAAAGGCTATGGCACTATTATCTGCCGCCTTTTATAATTTTCCTCAAGATGATCTGTATGTCGTTGCTTTTACTGGAACTAAAGGTAAAACCACCTCGGCTTATTTCTTGAAGGGGATGTTAGATGAAGTTAACGGTGGTCGAACTGCCTTAATTTCATCAGTTGATGATGTAGTTGGTCCTAAGCCAGAAGACCGTTTTAAGTCGAGCTTAACCACACCTGAATCACTTGATTTATTCCGCGACATGCGTACAGCTGTAGATAATGGAATGACACACTTAGTAATGGAAGTTTCTTCTCAAGCTTACAAAAAGAATCGCGTATTTGGTCTAACTTATGATTTAGGTTTCTTTTTAAATATTACTCCGGATCATATTGGTCCAAATGAACACCCAAATTTTGCAGACTATCTTCACTGCAAATTACAGTTAATGGTCAATTCGCGTAAGTGTATTATCAATGCCATGACTGATCATTTTGATGAAGTTTATGCAGCAGCAACAACCACAACTAATCCGGATAGTATTTACTTGTTTGCAGACAATAAATTTGAAAATCCAAATTTAAATAAAACAATTGATTTCCGCTTTGAATCTTTAGAAACGGATATGGCTGAAACTAAATTTAAACTTTATTGTGAATCACCAATGGCTAAAAAATTACCAATTGCAGGTGAATATACTTTACAAATGATTGGTGATTTCAATGAAATTAATGGTACCGCTGCAATTATTGGAGCAGGTCTTGCTGGAGAGGATTATCAAGAAGCTGCCAAAGGAATTCGTCATGTGACGATTCCAGGTCGAATGGAAACTCTTCCTTCGGCTGGTCATGGAACTGTTGTAGTTGATTATGCTCACAATAAAGCCTCGATGATGGCCTTAATGGGCTTTATGAAGAAAGAATTTAATAATCCAAAGATTATTGTAGTAGTTGGTGCTCCGGGAGATAAAGGGGTATCACGACGTCCAGGCTTTAGTGAAAGTTTAAGTGCTTATGCTGATAAAGCATTTTTGACTACGGATGATCCGGGCTTTGAAGATCCAAAAGATATTGCTGATGAAATTGATGCCGGTATTGATCATTCAAAAGTTGATGTAACGATTGAATTAGATCGTGAAAAGGCTATCCATGATGCNATTACCATGGCTGGTAAAAATGATATTGTCTTGATTTGTGGTAAAGGGGCCGATCCATACCAAAAGATTCGTGGTGTAGATACTCCTTATCCAACAGATATCAAAGTTGCTGAAAAAGTTATTAAAGAACTTGAAGGTAGCGAAGATTAGTAAGGAATAATTATGAAGCATTTTTTCTCAATTATTGGTGGAATGGGAACAATTGCTACTGAAAGCTATGTTCGTTTAATTAATCATCGAGTAAAAATTTCGAAGGATCAAGATTACTTAAATTATATTTTAGTTAATGATGCTCAAGTACCAGATCGTACGGCTTATATTAAGGATCATTCTAAACCCAATTTCTTTTATGATTTAAAAGATGATGTAGAAGGTCAAGCTAAGTTAAATCCGGATTTTATGGTAATGCCTTGTAATACAGCTCATTATTTTTATGATGAGTTAGCTGCCTTAACAGATGTACCTTTCTTGCATATGATGCGAATTGCAGTGCATAATTTTGTTGATAATTATCCAAACGAAGAAAAAATTGGCTTAATTGCAACCGAAGGTTCGATTTATGATCATCTTTATGTAGATGAATTAAAACGAGTAGGTAAAAAAGCTGAATTGGGCGGTCCTGAAATTCAACCGATGGTTAATGAATTGATTTACCNTAACATTAAAGAAAAGGGTATTGTAGATAAAAAACTTTACCATAAAATTTTACAAACGATGCATGATAAGTATGGATGTAATGTAATTTTATTAGGGTGTACTGAATTATCGTTAGCTCAAGAAAAGGCTCCAGATCACCCTTATAATGTAATTGATCCTCAGTCAATTATTGCTGATGTTTCAATTGAACTTGCTTTAAAGATTCGCAATGGCATGGATCCTAAAGAAGCAACAAAAAAATATTTATATAAATAATAATTANGAAGATTTGANTTAANNCNCAAATCTTCTTTTTTTGATTAAAAGTGACGAATTTTGAAGAAAAATGACTAAATTTGATTGCTTTTTAAAATGTAAGCGGTTATCATATTGATAGAGGTGGAATAAGATGCTGACTGAAAAGCGCCAACAGACAATTGCCGCTTATATTAAAGATAAAGACATTTGTCGAGTTGCAGAATTATGTAAGTTGACGAATTCATCGGAATCAACCATCCGACGAGATCTAATTGATTTGGAAGAGCGAGGCATGATCGTTAGAATACACGGTGGTGCCCGTTCACTTCAAAATTATTCTCGTGATGTAGAACAACAAGTAAGATTTAATTTAAATATTGATAAAAAGCGACAAATTGCTGCGTATGCTGTAAAAAAAGTTAANCCTGACGAACATATTTTTTTAGATGCAGGGACAACTGTTTATGAGATGATACCTTTTTTGAAAGAAATTCCAAATTTACACATTATTACTAATGGTGTAGATACAGCATTAGCCTGTATTGAAGCAGGGATTTCAACGCAAATTCTAGGTGGAGAAATTAAACAGCAAACTAATGCGATAGTAGGAGTAACTACTATTAAGCAAATGCAAAAAATGAATTTTTCAACTGCTTTTATTGGTGCGAATGGGCTTAATCGACAAGGTGAATTTACTACCCCTGATCCCAATGAAGCCGATGTAAAACAAACGGGAATTGTTCAAGCTAAAAAAAGCTTTATTTTGATGGATGATTCCAAGATTGGTAATTCTAATTTTGCAAGTTTGGCTAATACAGAAAATGCAGTTTTGATTACTAATCAATTAACAAATGAGGAAAAACTTCAATTACCAGAGAAGTTACATTTTGAGGAGGCAATAGCATGATTTATACAGTTACAGTTAATCCGGCTTTGGATTATGTAATGCAATTAAAAGAAGTAAAATCCGGTGAAGTTAATCGAACAGACGATTGTCAATTTTTAGCCGGTGGAAAAGGAATTAACGTTTCACAAATTCTTAATCAACTTAGTGTAGATAATACTGCTTGGGGATTTGTAGGTGGTTTTACTGGGAAAGAATTAGTGCGTCAATTAAATGTCAAAAAAATTGTTAGTGATTTTGTGACAATTAGTGATGATACTCGTGTAAATGTTAAGATTCATGCTCAAAAAGAAACTGAAATTAACGCAGCTGGACCAAAAATTGATGCGCAAGAAATTGCTGCGTTTAAAGCTCGTCTAGATGATTTAAATGCTGGTGATATTGTTGTTTTAAGTGGTAGTTTAGCTCCAAGTTTACCAACTGACTTTTATGAAGAATTATTACCAACCATTAAAGAAAATGGTGCAGAATTTGCTATTGATACTACTGGTCAAGCTTTATTAGACACTTTGAAGTATAAGCCTTTAGTTATTAAACCAAATCACCACGAATTAGCCGATTTATTTAACACTACTTTTGCCAATAAAGAAGAATTATTGGATGCAGCCAAGAAGTTAATGGATATGGGCGCTCAAAATGTAATGATTTCAATGGCAGGTGATGGTGGTTATTTAATCACTAAGGATCATATTTATCATGGCACAGCTGCTAAGGGAATCGCAGTTAACTCTGTAGGTGCTGGTGATTCAATGATTGCAGGTTTTGTGGGAACTTATTACAAGACGCAAGATCCTGTTGAAGCCTTTAGAGTAGGTATGGCTTGTGGTGGTGCTACTGCTTTTACTGAAGACATTGCGGTAAAGAGTCAAATTGATACTGTTTTACCGCAAATAAAAGTTGAAGAAGTACAGTAGAAAGTTAATTATTTATCAAGAAAGGGAAAAAGATGAAAATTGAGGATCTTTTAAGTCCTGATTTAATGATTATGGACCTTAAAGCTACAACTCAAAAAGAAGCTATTAAAGAAATGGCTGATTTGGAAGTAGCTCAAGGTGTTGTAAATAATGAAGATGAATTCATTAAATCAATTTGGGCTCGTGAGAATGAATCAACTACAGGAATTGGTGAAGGAATTGCAATGCCACACGCACGTAATAAGTATATTAATCGTGCCGCAGTGCTTTTTGCCAAGAGCCCTAAAGGAATTGACTATAATGCTTTAGATGGACAACCAGTTCACTTGTTCTTTATGATTACTGCTCCTGCAGGTGCAGATAATACTCACTTACAAGCATTAGCAAAATTGTCAAGTTTGTTAATTAATCCAGATGTGGTTAATGCTTTAAAAGCTGCTAAATCACCAGAAGAAGTTATTGACATCTTTAAATTAGCTGAAGCAGAAAAAGATGCCCAAGATAAGGCTGATGCTGAAGCCAGAAAAGCAGCTGCTGCAAAGAAAGATGATACACCTGCAGATAAAAAGAAACCTTTAATTGTTGGTGTTACTGCATGTATCAATGGTATTGCCCACACATACATGGCTCAAGAAGCTTTAATTAAAGCTGGTAAAAAGATGGGCGTTGATGTCCGCATTGAAACAAATGGTTCTGAAGGTGTTAAAGATAAATTAACTCCTGAAGAAATTAAGGAAGCTAAGGGTGTTATCATTGCTTCTGATAAAAAAGTTGATATGCCACGTTTCAACGGTAAAGAAGTCGTAATGAAACCAGTTGTTGATGGTATTAATCACCCTAAGGAATTAATTGAAGATATNTTAGAAAATAAAGCACCAATTTACCATGCAGATAGCAGCTGCTTCANGTTCTGATGATGCTGGTAAAGAAAAACAAGGTGTTTGGGCAACCATTTACAAGCACTTAATGAGTGGTATTAGCCACATGTTACCATTCATCATTGGTGGTGGTATCCTAATGGCNATCTCCTTCATNGTTGAAAANTACATGGCAGGTGGNGCTAAGAATCCAGCCTTTATTTTCTTAAACAANGCNGGTAANATGGCATTTGCNTTNATGGTNCCAGTNTTAGCNGCTTANATNGCNGAATCAATNGGTGATTTGCCAGCCTTGATGCCTGGTTTTGTCGGTGGTTTCATGGCTACTGTTTATGGTGGAGCATATGGCGGAACCTATACAGCTAGTGTAATGGGAGCTAAAACTGCTTCTCCATCCGGTTTCTTGGGTGGACTTGCTGCAGGTTTCTTAGCTGGATACATTATGGTTGGCTTAAAGAAATTATTTGCCAAATTACCAAAATCAGTTGAGGGTATGAAACCAATGTTGATTTACCCAATATTAGGTTTATTGATTATTGCGTTACTAATGTACTACATTGTTAACCCAATTTTCTCAGGAATCAACTTAGCAATTACTCACTTCTTGAATAGTATGGGTACTGCTAACTTAGCAATCTTGACTACTGTTCTTGCAGCCATGATGGCTATCGATATGGGTGGTCCTTTCAACAAGGCAGCTTATGTCTTTGCTTCAGGTGCATTTGCTAATGATCCAAGGTCTGTTACTGCTGCTATCTTAATGGCTGCCGTTATGGTAGGTGGGATGGTTCCACCATTTGCAACTGCCATTGGTACCACTTTCTTTAAGAATAAATACACCAAGGAAGAACGTCGTGCTGGTGTATCAAACTGGGTATTAGGATTTTCATTCATTACTGAAGGTGCTATTCCATTTGCAGTTGCCGATCCTGGTCGTGTTATTCCATCATGTATGATCGGATCAGGAATTGCCGGTGCCTTAGTTGGTATTTGGCATGTTGGAGTTCCTGCTCCTCATGGTGGTTTCTGGGTATCTCCACTTGCTACTAATATTTGGGGTTACTTCTTATCAGTTATTATCGGCTCAATCTTAGCTGGTATAATTATGAGTCTTTGGAAGAAACCAGTATCTAAAGATCCAGATGAGTAAAATAAAGATTAAATAATAACGTACTTCTTTAAGAAGTACGTTTTTTGTGTAAAGACTAGGTTTTTAAGCGCTTTTTTAGTATAGTGGAGGTAAGAAAGCTGCAATTAGAATTGAGGAATCAAAATGATAAAATTAATTGCTACTGATATGGACGGTACTTGGTTAAAAGCAGATAAAACTTATGATCATGAACTATTTGAAAAAGATTTTAAGTTAATGCAGGATAATAATGTTAAATTCGTAATTGCTAGCGGAAATCAATATGAAAATATTTTTGCTCGTTTTCCTGAAAAGGCTAGTGAACAAATGTACTTTATCGCTGAAAATGGAGCTTTAGTTGCACATGGACGTAAGATTTTAAAAATTGTTAGTTTAACTAAAGAACTTTATGATTTAATTATTAAAATCACGCAGGAATATCCTTATCCTATTATTGTTTCTGGGGTACATAGTTCTTATATTTTAAAATCATCAGGAAAAGCTTTTTATGATTCAATGAGTCGTTTTTATCGTAAGATAACAATGGTGAATAGTTTGAACGAGATTGATGATCAAATTTTCAAAGTTAGTTTAATTATTCCCGAAAAAGAAATGCCTGCAGTTTTAAGAGAACTAGAACAAAAATATCCTCAAGTTGGTTTTGTGGCAGGAGGTTATGATTCAATTGATCTTTCAGCTCCCGATGTTACTAAAGCATTAGGACTTGAATTTTTAAGTAGAAAGTTAAATATTGCTCCATCTGAGATGGTTGCTTTTGGAGATAGTGGTAATGATGTAACTATGCTCAAATATGTTGGGGATAGTTTTGTTACTAGTACTGCATTGCAGAGTGCGAAAGATGCAGCAGATCATGTAATTGGGTCTAGCCAAGATAGCAGTGTGCAAAAAGAAATTATAAAATTACTTGAAAAGTAAAGATAAGTAACTTAAAATAATCGGTTAACTATTTTTGGTTAACTGATTTTTATTTTAAAAAGAACTATAGTAGTTAAAGGAATTTAATTAATGATTAGTAAAAAGAAAATTAGTATATTTGCTATTTTAATAATGATGATCTTGCTAGTAACCGGATGTAGTAAACAAACAAGGTCAAACGGTAAAATTAAGATTGTTACTTCTACCAACGTTTACGCAAATATTGCACAAAATATTGTAGGTAAGTATGGCAAAGCTGAAGCTATTATTCAAAAAAGTACAGTTGATCCACATGATTTTGAACCAACAACGGCTGATGCGAAGGTAGTTGATCAGGCTGATCTTGTAGTAGCTAATGGACTAGGGTATGACAGCTGGATGAACAATCTGGCTAGTGCTTCAAATAAACAAATACTCCTTGTAGGTGAAGATTTGATGCATTTAAAAAAGGGTGATAATCCCCATATTTGGTATGATTTGAATATGCCAACTAAATATGTAGGATATTTAGAAAAAAAACTTACCAAGTTAGATCCCACGCATAAGGCTTATTATAAGAAGAACGCAAAGGCTTATGTAGCTGAAGTAAATAAGCTTAAAAAAATGGCTAATAGTATTAATGGACAAAATAGTAAGCCCGTCTTTGTTAGTGAACCGGTCTTTGATTATGCTTTAAAAGCAGCTGGTTATAAAATTGGAGATAAAGGTTTTGAAGAGGCAATTGAAAATGATACTGATCCAAGTCCTAAATTAATTAATCAAATGACAAATGAGATCAATCAACGTAAAATTGCCTTCTTTGTCAATAATACTCAGGCAAGTAGTGCAACCGTGAATGGTTTTA
>JAAVAW010000016.1 GCA_014803905.1 Lactobacillus sp.
CGAAACTTTGTTCAGTTTTCAAGGTACTACCAGCTGACTTAGTCAGCTTTATTATTTTAGCACAGTCATTTTAGTAAGTCAAGCACTAATTTGAAATATTTTTTAAATTAGTGAAATCAACTCACTGTCAGAACAGTGCTTAATAATTTTAACAAAAATGTAATTAATTTGTCAAGAACTTTTTAATAAATCCTTGTAAAAACATTTTTGTTTGCCTCTCAAATAATGAAGCTTAATAAATATATCATCATTTTTTATGATTGGCAAGTACTTTTTGAAATATTTTTTATTTCAAATTGCTTACCTCTCGTTGAAGCATTTAATACTTTACATGCTTTACAAATAAATGTCAATACTTTTTTAGCATTTTTTTGCTTAGAGTGCTAAAATTCTTAAAATTTGTTGATATAGCGCTATTCTTTAAAATAAAAAAGAGAAATTTTTCTCAAAATTTCTCTTTTTTACTATATTTTTATTTACCCAATTTGGCCTGTTTAGTAATAGTCTTCATTCCATTCATGTATGGTACCAATACATCTGGGACAGTTACGCTACCATCTTCATTTTGGTAATTTTCTAAAATAGCAGCCACGGTTCTACCTACTGCCAATCCAGAACCATTTAATGTATGAGCTAAATGAAGTTTACCATCTTCATCACGGTAACGAATCTGGGCACGACGAGCTTGGAAATCAGTACAGTTAGAACAACTCGAGATTTCACGATACTTATCTTGTGCTGGCATCCAAACTTCTAAGTCGAAAGTTTCTGCACTAGTAAAACTTGCATCCCCAGTAGATAAAGCAACAACATGATATGGCAAACTAAGTTTTTCTAATAAGTCTCCTGCATTCTTAGTTAACTTATCTAATTCATCCCATGAATTTTCTGGTTTTACTACTTTAACCATTTCTACTTTTCTGAATTCGTGCATTCTGATTAAACCACGAGTATCACGCCCAGCAGAGCCAGCTTCACTTCTAAATGCTGGAGATAGTGCAGTTACATTAACAGGTAACTTTGTTCCATCCAAAATTTCGCCACGGAAATAATTAACCAATGGTACTTCCGCAGTTGGAATTAAAGTTAATTCACGAGGTTTGTCAGGATCATCATTATCTACTATTGTATAAACATCTTCAGTAAATTTAGGGAATTGTCCCGTTCCTTGCATTGAGTCGCGGTTTACTAAATATGGTGGAATAACTTCAGTATAGCCGGCCTTCATATTTTCATTTAAGAAGAAATTAAATACGGCACGTTCTAACATTGCTCCTGCACCAATGTAATATGCAAAACGAGCACCAGATACTTTAGCTGCAGTATCCCAATCCAAAATATTTAAATCAGTACCAATCTCCCAGTGAGGCTTAGGAGTGAAATCAAATTTTGTTGGTTCATTCCATTTACGCACTTCTTGATTATAACTTTCATCTGGTCCTACTGGTACTCCATCTGCAGGGAAGTTTGGTAAACGAAGTAAAATATAATTTTGCTTTTCAGTTAATTCATCAACTTCTTTATCAAGTTCCTTGATTTCCTTACCTACTTCACGCATTTTTTTAATTGCATCACTGGCATCTTCCTTATTACGCTTAGCTTGAGCAATTTGATCAGATACTTCATTACGTTTTTGCTTTAAAGTTTCACTTTTATTTAAAGTTTCACGTCTCTTTTTATCAATTTCGACTAATTCATCCAATTCTTCAGGTTTAATTCCTCGAGTAGCTAACTTTTTCTTTGACCAATCAAGATTTTCGCGGATAACTTTAATATCTAGCATATATACCTCCTAAAATACAAAAAAGCCGACTCGTCCCACTATGGGACGAATCGACTTAACACGGTTCGCGGTACCACCCAAATTTGGTTGAAAACCACACTTAAGAAACGATAACGGTGCTAACCGTGTAGAATTGCCTACCCACTATTGAAATCTGGAAACGACGTCCACTTGCTCTCACCAACCGCAAGCTCTCTGAAGTTGTCTTAGGATTTCGTGTTTAATTGCATTTTATCATACCAATCAGCCGGTGTTAATAAAAAATATTTTTCTTCAAATTCACCTGTCGCTACCGCCTGGTTAAAATCTGCTGTATAAACATATTTAAACCCTAATTTTTCTAATATTTTTTGAGAGGCATCATTATTAGGAAATGTTCCTGCCCAAATTTGTTGCTGTTTTAATTCCCCAAAAGCATAGTTAATTAAAGCTGTTAAAGCCTCGCTCATTAATCCTTGCTGCCAATAATCTTTATCAAGCATAAAGCCTAAATCTTTTGTCACTAATAAACCCGCTTGTTCATCAAGTCCACGTTCATATAGTTCAACTAGTCCTATCATTTTATTAGTATTTTTTCAATTATAGCAAAGCTATATGGTCTTTTATGATACTGATTTGCGGCTTTTTGTGCCTGTTTTATATCATCAAATTTTTCAAAACCTGCAGTTTGATGATAGATGTCATCTTGTCCCCATTTAAGAAGGGTTGCCGCATCTGCACCATCAATCTTTCTTAAAAAAATTCTTTCACTATCAATCAATTTATTTACCTACTAATTTAACGATCCATTTTGCTCCATATAATAGTCCTAAGCTATAGGCCGCAATCGTCCAAGGTTTACCTAACAAGATTATCCATATATATGTTGACACTTTCATTTCTGTCAAACCAGAAATCATACACAATACATCATCTGGGGCTGCCGGTGCAACAATACAAATAGCAAAGAACCAATTATATTTTTTTTGATTTTTAGTCCATTTCATGTACTTTTCATAAGTTTCTTCGGAGATCAAATGCAAAATAAATGGTTTACCATAATAACGAGCTAAAAAGAACAAAATAATTGAGCCAATACAAATTCCGACATAATTATAAACAAACCCCCACCAAGGGCCAAAGAAAATAACTCCACCCAGTAAAGATACCCCTCCAGGAATTATTGGAATTACAACCTGAATTATTTGTATCAAAATAAAAATAAGTGGACCAATAATTTGTTTGTTGGCCAAATATGCTTTCATTTTTGCTTGATCAGTAAAAATTCCCAATCTATACCAATAAATACATAGCAAAACCAAAATTATTGTAGTGACAATAGTTAAAATATTTATCAATCGACGGCTAGTTTTTGTAGACATCTTATCAGCTCCTTAAACATTAAAATAATTATACAGGAAAAGACCTCTATTTAAACTTATTTATTTATAGTAAAAATTTGTTTTAGTTTTATAAAGCAATTATTGTACAGAAAATTTTTATCTAAACTATTATCTTTGTCTAATTTAATTTATAATGTAGATAAATCATTAAATAACACAAAGAGGAATCTTATGGTTGTAATAAAAAAAGATATAACATATGATACTGTGCACAATCTCAGCACTGATATTTATTTTCCAAATAACACAACTACAGATACTAAAATTTTAATTTTTTGGCATGGCGGTGGTTGGTTTCGTGGTGACAAAGCAGATGTAAAATGGCTAGGAATTAAATTGGCCAATGCTGGTTTCATGACCTTAATTCCTAATTATCGCTTGGCTCCCAAGAACAAATTTCCTAGCGCCCATGAAGATAGCAAAACATTTATTAATTGGTTATTAGATTCCCAATATACTGATACAGATGATCAAAAAAATATTGTCCAAATCGGTGCGAGTTCAGGCGGAACTCTAGCTTTATATTTGGCTGGACTTTATGGTTTTCCAACTGTTACCTGGTCATCTCCTATCGATTTTTCAAATTGGATTAATCATCATCAATCGGTTCAACCATCCAGTGATGCAAAACACGAGTTTGGACTAACAGATAATCAGAAAATACGTGAAGCTTTTTATAAATTCTTTACCCTTACCTATGCTGAGCCACCCACGCTTGAACAATTAGATGCTTTTAATTATGACTACACTCATTTAACACACTTGTTTATGATAAATTCTGCTCATGAATTAACACCACTTAATGGTGTTTTAAAAATGGTAAAAGAACTAGCAGAATCAGATCATTCTATTCAATTGTTAGTAATTAAAGGGTCTAGACACGCAATGGACTATGCAAATGATTATCTTGATGAATCATTAGATTATCTTTATCAGGCTTTAAAGGGACATAAATAATGATAGATATTGAAAAATTTATTTTAACAAGAAAAAAATTAGGTCTTTCACAACTTGAACTTTGCGATGGAATTTGTACACAATCTACTTTAAGTAAATTTGAAAATAATGGACGTATTCCTTCACTTAAAATTCTCAATAGTCTTTGCGCTCGCATGAATATTAATGTTAGCGATATTATGCGTGATACACAAAGTAATAAAATTGAGAAAAAATTGGCTGAAGCCGATTATGCAAGTGATGTCTTTGATTATCCTAAAGTAGTAAAAATACTTAGCCAAATTCCTAAAGATGAATTATTAAGACAAGAAGATATTTTTCATTACCAATACTTACGAGGAATTTTGGCTCTAGAATTAGAACACAATCAAACCGACGCTCTCTATTGTTTCAATTCAATCTTAGAATCTTCAAAATTAAAAAAAGGAGATGTTTACCATTTATTAGCCTTAAGTGGTTGTGGACAAGTATATGAATTTCAAGGTGAAGTTCATCGAGCAAAGCAATACTATGATTTAATTATTTCTGAAATTCAAACCGATATCATCTTAGATAATCCGAAGAATCTACCAATTCTTTCTGTTCTTTATCATGCTGGAAAATTTTACAGTACTCAAAAAGAATATCAAAAATCTAATAAATTACTTAATACTGGTTATCAGATTTGTGCTACACAACACGTTACTTACTACTTAGGTCGAATTCTTTTTTGTTTAGCACAAAATGGAAAAGAACAAGCCATGAATGAAAAACAAATTAGGACTTATATTAACGATGCAGCTGCATTCGCTCGCCTTTACAATAATCGTGTTTTATTGCAAAAGATTAATCAGTTTCAGCAGAACCTTTAGGTAAACTCTCTTAAATTAATAAATAAAAAATTCCCTATTAACCAAAGAGGTTAATAGGGAATTTTTTATCATAATTGTTTATTTTTTAGACTTCGCCAAGCCAGCCAAGTAGTTAGTACATTTGAAATCAATAATAAGTATGAAGAAATACCAAAAGATATTAAATTTGAAACCATTTTTTTAACATGTTGACTATCCTGGACATTATTACTGAAGCCTACTAAAGAACCAGCATTCATAAAAATAAGTTCAAAGGCTACCAAAACTATGAAAATTGTTTCTAATAATGAAAGTAAAAAGACAATTCTTCGATTATTTTTCTTATTCTTAATTGTTAAAACAATGATAGCGATTGGTATGATAAAGAATAATAGCCATAGTCCATAACCAAAAAGAGTATATTTTCCTCCTAGTCCCCCAACACTTAATAATATCTTAGTGATAGAAGAAGATTGATAACTACTTACTGTACTAGATGAGAAAGGGCCAAAAAACAAAACCAATAAATTAACTATCGCTAATAAAACTACTCCTATTTGCAGTGTAGATCTTTTTTCTTTAATTGTTTGATCAATTTCTTCTGCAATTGGCTTTTTTCCCTGTTCAATTCGCTTGGCCTTTAATTTTTGATGATGATCAGCCATAGAATTGGCTACATCTGAACCAACTTGATTAACCTTTTCAGCTAAACGTTGATCGGCAGTATATTGTTGTGTATTAGGATGTTTTTGGCAGACAATAAATAGCCAAATTAATAAAGCAAAGAAACAAATCCAACCTAGAGATCGTGAAAAACTCATTAAAATTAATAAACCAACGCCAGTTAAAAATACAATTATTGCATTGAGTTGAATCCATTTAATCATTGCCGCAATGGTTGTATTTTGATTTTTAGGAGAAAAAACTGGTGTCTTCTCATTAATAGAAGATTCAGCATTATTACGCTTATTACTCTCTTTAGCAAAATATTTTTCTCTAAAATTCTTCACATCAAAATTACAATATGGACAACGTTCATCTTGTTCGCTTATATTTTGACCGCAATTTGGACACTTCATTTAATTATTCCTCGTTACTTTCAAATTAGTTAAATAAATTATAGCATGGTTATATAAGAAAATTTTCAAGAGTATTAAAACATCACTCTACACATCAAAGGATAAAAAGAAAATGAAAAATAAAAAGTTCTTAATAATATTACCACTTACTTTATTACTAGCAGGTTGTCACACACGTCAGCAAATACATTCTTCTACTTCTTCGCATCAAGCAGCTTCTAAAATCAAAACCAAAAGTTTACAGACACAAAAAGAAGAAAAAAGGGAAAATTATATTTATCATGGTAAATTATCATCCAAAGATAAAGAGGATTTAGCCAAAATTAATATTGATGCTTTTGGTGACTCCATTATGGAAGGTTGTCGCGATGATTATCAGACACTTTTTCCAAAAATGCAAATTGATGCCGGAGTATCCCGTCAAGTTGGTGCTGTAATCGGTGAATTGCAAAGTAAACCATTAGCCCAAACAATTTTAATTGGNCTTGGTACTAATGGACCTTTTAGCCAAAGTCAGTTCGACCAAATCATGCATATAATTGGCACTAAAAGAGAAGTATATTTTATTAACACTAATGTAGACCAAGATTGGCAAGAAGAAGTTAATGATATGCTTTCTAGTGGTAGTAAACGTTATAGTAATGTTCATGTTATTGATTGGAATAAATATTCAGCCGGCCATGAAGATTGGTTTTGGGATGGAATTCATCCCAACATTCAGGGACGCCAAATCATGGTAGACTTCGTTGGTCGTAATATTATTGCCGATGAGAAATATTAATTAAACAAGTAAAAAGAGTAGGTCTAATGACCTACTCTTTTTTATTTACCCTGCGTTAAAACAATATCTGAAGGTTTAATATCTTTACCAAAGTAAGGACGCAATTCTTGATTGTAATCTTTAATAAAGAAACTTTGTTTATTTAACTTTGTAATTTCCTTGTTTGTCCAATTTAGCAACGATTCATTACCCTTTTTGACTGCCGGCGAAACAAATTGCTTTGGTCCAATACTTTTTATGCCCACCATATATTGTGGATTATTTTTAACCCAAGCATATAAATATGAATTATCATCAGCTAAAGCGGCACCACGCCCATTTTTAAATGCATTAAATTGCTGTGTTTTAGAGTCAAATTTCAATAAATTTACATCATCATGTTGGGAAAAATAATTTTCTGCTGTAGTACCCTTAGTTACAATTAATTTTTTACCCTTCAATTCAGCTGCCGTTTTGATTGGCGCCGATTTAGGGGAAACCACACCTACTGATACTTTCATATATGGTTTGGCAAAATCTACTACTTCTTTACGTTCTGGTGTAACTGTGAAATTAGCAAGCACAATATCAGCTTTATTTGAGTTAAGTGTATCAACACGATTATTAGCATTTACTTGAATAAAACGTATTTTAACACCTAAATCTTTTGCCATTCGATGTGCTAAATAAACGTCATAACCTACTCTTTGACCTTGATCATTCACCCAACCATATGGAGGTAAATCACCGAAAACTGCTACTCGAATATAACCTCGGCGCTTTATTTGAGTTACACCATTTTCATTAGTCCATTGACTACCTTGAGTCCCACTATTTAAACCTTTAATTGTAAAGCCAAAATATGCAGAAACTACTACCAGGATGATTGCCAAAACACCTACAATAATATTAAAAATATTTCTTCTTTTTTTCATTTGCTCATCCCTTTAAAAGTCCATACTCTCTAAAAATTCTTGAGCACGTTTTGTCTTTGGCTTTTCAAAGAATTCTTTACCAGGTGTATCTTCTAGAATTTTTCCATTTTCTAAAAATAGCACTTGATCNGCAATTTTTTCTGCAAAATTCATTTGGTGCGTCACAATAATCATGGTCATNTGATCTCTTTGTGATAAATTNTCCACAATTTCTTGCACGCCTCGAACCATTTCAGGATCAAGAGAAGCNGTAATTTCATCAAAAAGCATTATTTCTGGATTCATGGCCAAAGCTCGTACAATTGCTACTCTTTGTTTTTGNCCACCAGATAATTCACGCGGATAAGCTTTAGCATAATCTTGCATTTCNACTCGTGCTANTAANTCTTGNGCTTCTTTTTTTACATCTGNTTCNTTACGATGNTGNACNTTTACNGGAGCTAACAAGATATTTTCCATTACTGTTAAATTAGGGAAAAGATCATAACTTTGAAAAACCATNCCTATCTTTTGNCGTAGTGCTTGCCAAGTCTTNGGNTTAGGANCAATTTTTTTACCATGAAAATAAATTGCNCCATCCTTATAATCTTCNAANCCATTCAAAGTTCGTAACAAAGTACTTTTACCAGAACCAGATGGTCCTAGTAACGTTAAAACTTCACCCTTTTTCAAATTAAAATTGATATCATGCAAAACTTGCCANTCACCATAATATTTATTTAANTTTTCTACTTTTAAAATTTCTTCGCTCATTATTTGTCACCTATTTTTGCTTATTCGTAATACTCTTTGCCCAAGCAGATAATGGATAGTCCAAAANAAAATATAAGATAAAGATGAAACCATAAACCCAAAAGACACCAGTTGGATACTGTTGGTTATTNGCTTCGATNATTTGTTGTCCTACATTAATTACTTCCATTACACTAATGATTAACAATAAAGACGTGGTTTTAATAACTCTAGTAGCCAAGTTAATCATTGCCGGAAGCTCTAATTTAAATGCTTGGGGTATTAAAACATATCTAAATAATTGCATTTTACTTAATCCTAGAGCTAAACCGGCCTCTCTTTGTGATTCAGGTACTGATTGCAGTGCTCCACGCACAATATCACTAAATTCGGCTGCAACCCACATCGCAAAAGCTAAAACTGCCATCCAAGAAGCCGACCAATTAATGTGGAAAAGTTCTGGCAAAATATAATAAACCAANTATAAGAGCACAACTGTCGGCACAATACGGAAAAATTCTAAATAAAGTCGTAAAATAAACCGCNCTATTTTGCTCTTAGTAGTACGCAATACACCAAAAACNGTTCCAACTATNAGTCCAATTATTAGTGCAACCNCAGCAATCCAAATCGAATTCCATAAACCAGCCATTAATCGACCAAAATTATTCCCTGCAAATAAAATACTAATCCCCGAATGCGCCATAACGAACTCTCCTCTCTAACCAAGTTAAAANTAAGATAATTGGAATCAAAATAATTGCATAAGCTACGACTAACATGAATAAATATTCATTCGAACGATAATACATNCCAATTAAATCCANAGCCGTATTAGTTAATTCAGGAATCGCAATTACTGAAAAAATCGAAGTTTCCTTAATTAAAAAAATTATATTAGCAGTTAANGCCGGCATACTTAGTGCAAANCCTTGTGGAAAAACAACATAACGNGCTAACTGCATATTTGTCATCCCCAANGCNTTTCCACTNTTAATTTGACTTTCGGTTACGCCATTAAATCCTCCAGTAAAACCTTCAGCCATATATGCTCCACCTAAAAAGATTAGACCAACAATTCCACATACTTCAGCNGACATTTTNAANCCAATTACTGGNAANGCATAATACANGAAAAATAATTGAATTANTAANGGNGTATTTCTTCCTAATTCCACATANGCCGTANTAATTTGACTTAANACCGGNATTTTAAAATATTGAATNAAACTTGCNANAATACCTACAATAACTGAACCNACAATTCCNATTAAGGATAGCCAAAGNGTTAATTCAAAACCTTTNGCAAAGACTGNTAATGCTTGNTGGATTACCGTCCAATTCATAGACTTCTCCTCCTTATGAACATAAATNAAAAAGACCTACTAATCCTAAATTCAAGGACGTAGATCTTNTCNNNTAATCAAAATTTATAAAAATAAAAATTGTTGNGANNTAAANAAGAACGNAAATTGAATTTAGAGNATCATTCNTANCATNCTTACANCAACAAANTGTTAACTCTAAATTCATCATTTTCNGCTTCCTTTCTACTTACAATTTAATAGTAANTTTNAACACACTNAGTNTAAGCCTTTAACTTACTATAAGTCAATAACTTTTTAATATTAATTTTTTATTTCTATATNAATTGACATTAAAAGATGAAGTAATATAATGGCAANTAATATAGTTAGATAATCAAACTATTTTATTATATATAAAAAGAGGTACTTAAACTTGGAACTTAATTCAGTACAAATTCAAGCAATAANCGATTATGATGCACCTTTATCTTTTTTAGACAAGGTTACTCAATTAGATAAAACACAAATTCAAGCAGTTGCTAATATCACAATGGGTGAAAGTTTTTTTCAAGGGCATTTTCCTGGTAATCCGGTAATGCCCGGTGTTTTAACTATTCAAGCAATGGTTCAAGCAGCAGAAATATTTTGTCATGAACAAGGTATGAATGTCCCTACCTTAACGCAATTAAAAAAAGCTCGCTTTAAAAAGATGATTACCCCAGGTGACCAATTGAAGATTATTCTTAAACAAACTAATCTTGAAAAAAATAAAATTGAATTTTCTGGGGAGGCATTGGTAAATGATGAAATAGCCTGCAGTGCTAATTTAAGTTTTTTTATTAAATGATTAACTCTTTTAGCTTATAATTAAAAGTGGATTTAATTATAAGCTAAAGGATTTTTTATATGAATAAATTATACAAAGAGATTAGCGATGCTCTTTACAATAGCTATTATGGTATTGAAAGAATTGAACAAACGGAACTTAAAAAAAGTAAATTTAAGGATCTAACACCAAATGAGTTACACGCCATTGATGCTATTGGCCTACATAGTCATTTGACTACTTCACAATTAGCCGAAAAATTACATGTCACTCGTGCTACTATTTCTACTCAAGTCGATCGTCTAGTGCGCAAAGGTTATGTAGATAGAATAAGAGATGAAAAAGATCGCCGAATAATTCGCCTTAAACTCACTCACCGCGGCAAATTAGTATGTCGCGCCTACCATGCTTACCATAATTTAATGGTCAAAAGTTTTTTACAAAATTTAGATGAAAATGAACTGCAAACTATCTATCGTGCCTTTACAAACCTAGAAAAGTTTACTAATTCTCATTAATCAAAAATTTAAAACTTAATATTATAAAAATAAAAGTCACAAAAATAACTAACTAGTTACTTTTGTGACTTTTATAATGTTCAAATTGAAAGCACTCTTAATTATGATAATTTATTGAATAGGCTGCCCCGAATAAATTCCAAATCCAGCAGTTACTTGAACATTTTGACCAGTAATTGATTTGGCCTGATCACTCGCTAAGAAGTAAGCCATATTTGCAATATCTTCCGGTTGAACAATATGGCCTAAAGGACTAGCTTCATTAAATTTCTGAATAACTTCTTCAGGATTTCTCTGAAACATAGCAATATTAGTTGGACCGGGTGCAATATTATTTACTCTAATACC
>JAAVAW010000017.1 GCA_014803905.1 Lactobacillus sp.
TTCAAAAACATTTTTGTTTGCCTCTCAAATAATGAAGCTTAATTATTATAGCACAATCAATTTAGCTGTGTCAAATATTTTTTGTCGTTAGTCTTATAACAACAATTTATTATTATACACAGCTCACTTCATTTTTACAATATCTTTTGTATATCTTTTTTATATTAAAAAACCTCAAGGAGTAACTAATCCTTGAGGCTTATTTTAATTATCTTTTTTTAGTTCTGGTGCATCTGTACTAAAGTCATCCTTAGTTGATTTTTTACCATTTTCGTAATATAAACTATTCTTCTTTTTTTTCTCTTCCCTTTCGAGTTTACGCAACGATTCCTTCTTTTTATACGAATACTTTTTCTTCTTTACAGGTTCAAAATCGGTTGGCGTGTAGAACCTTAATAAATCTCCTGTAATTACTCTATCCGAAAGAGAAAGCTCACTAGTTACAGTATTTGAGATTGTTTCCAATTGTTCTCTAACAGCTTTACTTGGATGAGTTATTTTTTTCCCAGTTTGAGTATAATAATAGCTTCCTTCTACTTTACTATATTCTGGAGTGATGAAGTCCCCATTCCGCTGGGCTACAATTTGTGGAGCATTTTTCGATAGTAGACTATGTCCAAATTGAATATAGTCTTTATCATTTACTCCTAATAAGTTGAAAAGAGTTGGGCGAACATCAATTTCACCACCATAAGTATGATTTATACCACCTTTGAGTCCTGGCATATGAAACATTAATGGCACTCTTTGGAATTGAAGATTATCAAAATCATTAAAACTTGATTTGCCTAATAATTCTGCAGATGCCTTATGGTGATTACCTGAAATTCCATAATGATCTCCATAGAGCATAATTAATGTATTCTTTTCTAATCCAGTCTTTTGTAAATAATCCATTAACTCACCAATAGCTTGATCTAAATAATGAGCAGTTTGAATATAACCATCTACAGTTTCATCCCCCGTTTTTGTTTTGCCAATGGTAGTATCTTCTTTACTTAAATCATAAGGATAGTGATTGGTTACCGTAATCATCTTTAAATAAAAAGGTTGGGGTAAATGTTCAATGTATTTTATAGATTGATCAAAGAAAATCTTATCTTTTATTCCGTATCCATTGTAATATCCCTTTTTATTAGTGTAGTAATTTAACGGCATAAAATAATCATAACCAAAAGACTTGTATGCATTATCTCTATTCCAGAATGACCCGGCCCCGCCATGCATTGCCGCACTGGTATATCCTCCTGTCTGATCTAAAATAGCAGGAGTTGCTTGAAAGGTATTACTTGTACCATAACTTGACATAGCGGACCCAGATTGTAACCCAAACAAAGAATTTTCTATCATCATTTCGGCATCAGATGTTTTCCCTTGCCCAACTTGATTAAAGAAATTATCGAAACTAATCGTATCGTTTTCGTGATACAACTTGTTTAAATTAGGTGTAACTTCTTTACCTTTATATTTGTAATCTATTAAAAATTGCTGAAAGCTCTCTAAGTGAATTACAAGAACATTTTTTCCTTTAGCTACACCATAATATTCAGGATTTGGAGCAACATAATTTTTCTTTATATAATTTTGAACCGACTTTAAATCATTATGGTTTGCTTTTGCCATAATTGCATCTGTTTGAGCCGTTTTAATACCATCATAAACGGCAAAATCATTCATCCCTAAATATTTAACAATATAATTATTATCAAAAGTTCGGGTTAATAATCCAGAACGATCCGCTTGGGCCATAGTCAAATTTAATCCCATGAACGTTAAGGCCAAAACTTCAACTAAAATTGGGATTCTAAATTTTAATCTACGAACATCAAATTTAAATACTTTTAAACAAATTAATAAGATAATAATTGCTATATCTAAAAAACAAAGAAAATCTGTCCCATGGGTTATTCCTACAATACTCTTTCCCAAATTATCAGATGTCGAACCCGATGTTTTGATAATTGACATAGATAAAAAATCTGAAAATTCTCTATAATAAAGAATATTAGAAAATAGCCATAATGATAATAGAAAATCAATAATAACCATAATCCAATAAGATTTTCTTCCTTTAAAGAATAATCCAATACCAATTAACAAAATTGCAGCTGGTAATGGATTAAATAAAAGTAAAAATTCTTGCATTGGACCTTGTACGCCCAAGTTAAATTTAGTTTTGTAAATTAAATATGTCTTGATCCAAAAAAGAACTATCACAAAACTAAAAAAGCCTAATTTAGTTTTGGTTAGCCAATTATAAAAGGATTTAAGGTGAGCCATAGTTTCCTCCCTCAAAAATTTCTCTTTTTTGATAGTACTACTATTTTGTTCAAAAAAGAAAGTGAAATCAGTAAATTTTATATTTAATTATGCTTTTATCTTTTTTGGTTTAAAAATCCAACCAAAAATTCCTAAAATCATACCAAAGAAATAAGTTGTAAAACGCCATAAAAACATACCTAGTACTAATAAAATATTAGAACTGATAAAGGTAGAAAATAAAGTTTGAAAACTAAATTCTGCTCCACCCGAGGCACCTGGAATAGGAATAATAGCCATAAACATAATGATCATGACATTCATTTCAGTCACACTGATCCAAGAAGTAGAAATATTTAAGGATAATAAAATTAAATATGGAATGGAATAAAAACAAAGTAATTGACCAATAGTTAATGCACTAGCCATAATTAATTTCTTTTTTTGATGTTTCAAATTTTGACCTTCACGATAAAATGAATCTATTTGATTCATTGTACTTTCACGCCACTTTTCTACTCTAGATTTTTTAAAGAATTTTTCTAAAAAATTCATAATCCATAAAGTAATTTTCTTTGTCCAATTATAAGCAAACATAATTGCTAACAAAAAAATTATTGAAGATACGTGAATAATAAAACCAATTAAAATAAATATAGCGAGTCCACTAAATTTTTGGATAACCATATGAAAGCCAAAAGCAATTGTAAACACATAGGCAAATAAGACACAAATTTGATAGATAATAAATTTCATTAATAAAATCGACGTTGCTCTACCACCTTCAATTCCCATTTGAATCATTGCCACTAATTGGGAAGGCTGACCTCCAGTAGACATAGGAGTAATTGCATTAAATAAGGCCTGAATTAACGGAATTCTAAAAAATGACCATTTTGAGTGTTTAGGTTCTTTCTTTTGATGCTCTAAAACAGCAATAATACTGGCTTCACATATATAAGAAATAATCATTACCAATAGAACTAGAGCAAAGAATAAAATATTAATATTTTTTGCAGCATTAATTAATTCATTAAGTGGTGTATTTTTTAATTCATGATAAATAACTGCACTACTAATTCCTAGAACAATTAATACTCCCAATAAATGTTTCTTATTCATTACTTGATTTGCCCCAATTTCTTCCCCAGTTCATATTGGCTATTATAAAAATCTCGCCAAATATTAGCCAAATTCTCTTCAGAATATTGCTCACTGGCCTTTTCAGATAAAATTTTATATTTAGCCAATATTTCTGGATGATGAGCGACAGTCTTTACTTGTGCATTTAGCTCTGCAAAACCGCTACCTTCCAGGTAAAATCCATCAATAATTGCCTTATATAATTCTAAATCGCGAAGTAAAACTGGAGTATTGCAAGAGAATGCTTCTAAAACCGACATAGGAAATAATTCATCGAATGAAGGTAGTAAAAATAAATCAGCAATATTTAAATAATTAACTAATTCGTCTCGATTAATAATTCCAGTAAACTTCAAATTCTTAGGTGGATTTTGGACTAATTCTTTTAATCTGTCATAACCATCAGTTATCATCCCAAATGAAAATCCGCCAGCCCAAATAAATTGAATATCAGGATTGGCCTGAGCTAATTTTGCAAAATCTTCTACACCTTTTCTTTCTTGAACCTGTCCATCTCCAAAAATAACGAATTTATTCAAGGGAATACCTAATTTATTCCTAAAAGCATTTTTTTCCTCTTGAGTTTGCTCATAGAATTCATTTTTTGAAACAAAATTGGGAATATATTTTACTTTTTCTGGATTAATACCATAATTAGCCAATTTTTCAATAAACATTGGATTTACAACAACAATTTGGTCCATACGATCATAAAAATCAATTACATATTTATAGAAAATATTTTTCGCAAAGCCTGGTAATTTTATTGATCCTTCTAATGTTTCAGGTAAAAAATGTACATAACCTATTTTTCTACCTCGAGCCTTAGAAAAACTATTGGCAAAATAAGTTGGATTAATAGTATGGTAATGAGTTAAATCACTTTGACCATAACGATTAACTGTAATATAAAANTCCTCAATTAATTTTGTTCTCAGTAAACGCATTAATTCATTATATGCCGAACCTACACCCTGGCCTTTTACAGAATCGGCCTCTGAAAACATATTAATTCTAATCATGATTTACCTCATTTCTTTGGAGTGTTCTAATTACATCCCGATAAAATTTTTCAACATTAGAGCCGAATTTATCTGCGGTTACCTTAGACAGAGCATGTTCTAAAGTTTCAGGTGAAATAGTAAAATGCTTATTATCTAATAATTGTAAAATATCATTTTTCATTTCATCTTCAGTTACAAAAATTTTCCCTAGTTCAGGATTATTAAATATCTCCCTCGTATAGTCAGTCGCATACACTACACATGGTGTGCCAGTAGCTAATGCCTCAATATAAGTTAAGCCCTGAGTTTCTGTATCGCTGGCAGATACAAATAAATCAGCCATACGATAATAATTTCCTACATCACTATGTTCAACATTACCAGTGAAAATAACTGTATTTTCTAGCTTTTCTTCTTTCACTTGTTTTTTTAAATCTGACATTGCTGGTCCATCTCCAGCAATAACAAATTTAACTTTAGAGAATTTATTTTTGATAATTGGTAATACTTTCAAAAGACGATCAATCTTTTTTTCTGGTGCTACCCTACTAAGCGTTAACAATACTATATCATTTTCGCTTATCCCTAATTCNTCTCGAACATTTCTTTTTGGATTTTCGTTGATACTCTTCATATCTACTCCAGTAGAAATGATACGCATTGGGGTCTTTACACCATAACCCTTTAAGGTTTTATATGTTTGTTCACTCGGAGCAACAACGCCTTGCATATTATGTAGATAGGCTTTAACAAATTGTTTTACATGATAAGGTCGCAATAAGTGTCCATTCAAAACATAATGCAAATAATCTTCATAATTAGTATGGTAAGTATGAATAGCAGGAATATTTAAAGAATTTGCTACGTACTTTCCAATCATTCCCATCGAAAATTCAGTTTGAGTATGAACAATATCTAATTTCACTTCTTTTGCAATTTTAGTTGCTTGAAATATTCCTCTAAACGCAATTCTTCGATCAGTAAAAGATACAAAGGGAACACTAGCCACTCGGAAAATATTTGGCTCAATGGTTCCTTTCGGCAAATGTGGATCTGTTGTAGTAAAAATAAATACNGAATGTCCTCTCGNTTCTAAAGCATTTTTCAAAGTTTGAATTGATGTAGCTACACCAGAAACTTGAGGAAAATACGTATCAGTAAATAGACCAATGTTCATAAAAAACCTCCATATAGAGAATATTATAAAGATGTTACTGAAGACATGCAATTTCATACTAACAAAAAANGACGTGAGATANTATCTCACGTCCTTTTTAGGCCAGAATGTCTGAATAAATTATAGCGGTGATCGGGGTCGAACCGATACGTCCCAGGGGACACCAGATTTTGAGTCTGACGCGTCTGCCAATTCCGCCACACCGCCATATTATAATAATCCACAATCAGAATATTCAGGCAAAGGCGGTGACCGGATTTGAACCGGTGATCANGGTTTTGCAGACCCGTGCCTTACCACTTGGCTACACCGCCAAATTCTGATTAATAAAAAAATTGGGATAAGTAAAGCTGTATCAGTTCAAAATACTACTTTACCGCTACCTTAATAGCTCAATCCCAATGTTAGGGCGGAATGTGGGGATCGAACCCACGCATGCCGGATCCACAAACCGGTGTGTTAACCGCTTCACCAATTCCGCCGTGAAATATTAAAACAGGGATAGTAGGAATTGAACCCACACTAGCGGTTTTGGAGACCGATGTACTACCTTTATACGATATCCCTATTTAAATGGAGGCCAGTGGATTCGAACCACCGAACTCAGAGAGAGCGGTTTTACAGACCGCCGCGTTTAGCCACTTCGCTAGGCCTCCAGAATGGCGCGGGACGGAATCGAACCGCCGACACAAGGAGCTTCAATCCTTTGCTCTACCAACTGAGCTACCGAGCCATTTTACGGTCCCTACCGGATTCGGACCGGTGATCTCCTCCGTGACAGGGAGGCGTGATAACCCCTACACCAAGGGACCATA
>JAAVAW010000018.1 GCA_014803905.1 Lactobacillus sp.
TTCTTGGCACATAATGTGCCACAACATATACTTAGATTATAGCTAACCTAAAAATGTGGGTCAATAGAAATACTAAATTTTCTCAAATATTTTTAAACTGGTTTTTGTTCAACAAAGCGCCCATGAACTGTTGTTACTTGACTAATGCTCATAAAGGCATAAGGATCACTCTTGCTAACTATCTTTTCAATATCGTACATATCATAACGATCAATTACAGTTAACAAAACTGTTTTTTCTGTATGACTATAAGCTCCTTCGACATCATGTAAAATAGTAATTCCACGATGCATTTTATTCTGGATTCCATCAATAATATGTTTTGGTTTTTCTGTTACAATCAACACTTGCATCTTTTGATGTTGGTTATAAACATTATCAATTACACGACCATTAATAAAAATATTTAATGCGGTATAAAGAGCACGACTCCACCCAAAAACAAAGCCGGCACAAATAACTATAACTAAGTTAAAAGCTATATTAATAGTACCAAAACTTTTACCAGTTTTTTGTCTTAGAACAATTCCTAAAATATCTAAGCCACCAGTAGAAATTCCCGCTTTTAAGGCCAAGCCAGTTCCTACACCATTAATTACTCCCCCAAACACTGCACAAATGATTGGGTCGTAACTAATCTTAACTGGGCCAATTACCCGCATCATAATGGAAGCTAGTAATACAGTTAGTAAAGTAAAAATCGTAAAACGATGTCCAATTTTAAGCCAACCAATAATGAATAATGGAATATTCAGTACAAAATACATTACTGAAGTTGCCAAAGGTACAGGCAAAAAATGCTTTGAAAGAGAATGAACAATTTGGGCAAAACCAGTAATTCCTGAAGCATAAATATGACCAGGAGTCCAAAAGAAATTCAAAGCAATAGCAACTGCTAAGGCATAAACAATCCCTGCAGATATTTTCGATATTGAATCATGTTCACGAGATAAATCTTCTAATTTATTCAATTACTTTTCCTTAACTTTCATCGTTTTTAAATCATTAGTTTAAGTTTAATGAGAAGTAAGAATAAAAACAAGATTAATTGAAAAAAGTTTTAAGATTGTAACATTAGTTTGACCAATATTTCTTTTTATATTGTTCACGTCCACCCATTTCCTCTAATTGATAGCGCAAAGGATCTTTTTTATAAAAGTCTTGATGGTAGTCTTCTGCTGGATAAAATGGTTTAGCTGGTTCAATGCGAACTACAATTGAATCGTCAAATTTACCGGACTTTTCTAATTCTTCTTTTGATTTAAGAGCAACTTCTTTTTGCTCAGGAGAATTATAGTAAATAACTGGTTGATATTGAGACCCACGATCCTGAAATTGTCCCATCGCATCTGTAGGGTCAGTAACTTGCCAATAAATATTAACTAAGTTTTTATAACTCATAACCTTGGGATCAAAAGTTATCTTTACAGCTTCAGTGTGGCCCGTAGTTCCAGTACAAACTTCTTCATAAGTAGGATTAGGGACATCCCCACCTGTATAACCTGATACAACACTGATTATTCCTGGTTGAGTATCAAAGGGTTCAACCATGCACCAAAAGCAACCACCAGCAAAAATAGCTGTTTCGTACTGATTATTTTCTTTATTATCAAGTTTTTTATCACTCATATTAGTTTTCCCTTTTCTTCACCACATCATAGTATTTTATAAAAATCTACCGACCTATATTTATTTATCAAAAAGTTTTTTATATTCGCCGTAGCCTTCTTTTTCTAAATCCTCATAGGGGATAAATCTCAAAGCAGCCGAATTAATACAATATCTTAATCCACCCGCTTGAAGCGGACCATCAGTAAAAACATGTCCCAAATGGGAATCTCCCTGCGGACTTCTTACTTCAGTCCGTTCCATTCCATAGCTTGTGTCACGATGATAGTTTAATTTTTCTATTGGCTTAGTAAATGAAGGCCAACCACATCCTGCATCATACTTATCTAAGCTAGAAAATAAAGGTTCACCGGAAACTACATCAACATATATACCTTTATCATAAAAATNATCATATTTNCCNGTAAAAGGTCTTTCNGTNGCNGCNTNTTGNGTNACTTCNNATTGAAGTGGNGTTAACTTACTTAAATCTTTTTTATCNCTCATCTTTTNCCCTTCTTTCTAACTTNACTATAGCAAATCTTACTAAAAGTAAATANAAAATTGCCTACAAAAAAAGAACTATGACNTTTTNTCATAATTCTTTTTTCTACATATATATATTAAATTTATTCATCCCAAGTACTGTTCTTAGCAGCATCTTCTTGAGCTTCTTTTTCAAGACGGGCATTAGTTTCAGCNACACTATCATGGAANTTTTCTTCTACTTCAATTCCTAAATCAGCTAATTGTTGATCAGCTACAGGAGCTGGCGCATGCATCATTGGTTCTGAAGCACTAGCATTCTTAGGGAAGGCCAAAACNTCACGAATATTATCTTTTTGTGCTAATAACATTGCGAAACGATCAAGACCAATAGCAAGACCAGCTTCAGGTGGATAACCTAANTCAAGTGCATCCATNAAGTAACCAAATTGTTCGTANGCACGTTTCTTAGTAAAGCCAAGAGCCTTNAACATCTTTTCTTGNATTGAACGTTTGTGAATACGNATTGATCCACCACCAAGTTCATCCCCNTTCATNACAATATCATATGAACGAGCATGNGCTTTATGTGGTTCGGTTTCTAACAATTCAATACCCTTATCATCTGGCATAGTGAATGGGTGGTGCGCAGCAATCCANCGNCCAAANCCTTCATCGTATTCAAATAATGGCCAATCAACTACCCATACAAAGTCNTAAACATCCTTAGGAATAATACCAGTTTCCTTAGCAAATTCACGACGTAANTGATNAAGTGAATCAGTAACAACCTTCCACTTGTCNGCTACCATGACGATTAATTCTCCACCTTCAAGGTTNAACTCTTTCTTNAAAGCTTCCTTGTTTTCATCAGTTAAGAATCTTGCAANAGGACCTGANAATTCNCCATCTTCATATTTAACCCANGCAAGNCCNTTTGCATGGTAACGTTTAATNTAATCTTGTTTTTCATCAATATGCTTACGTGAATATTGTTTAGCNCCATTCTTAACAGCAATACCTTTAACAACNCCACCATCAGCAATTGCGCCAGAAAATACTTTAAAGTCACTATCTTTAAAAATTGGNCTTAAGTCATGAAGATACATTTCNTAACGAGTATCNGGTTTATCAGAACCNTACTTGTTCATTGCTTCATCCCAAGTAATTCTCTTAATAGGAGTCTTTAAGTCAATTCCCATTACATCCTTCATAACTTTNTTAAGTAAACCTTCAGTAATGTCTTGAATTCCTTGTTCATCTTGGAAGGATGCTTCCATATCAATCTGAGTAAATTCTGGTTGACGGTCNCCACGCAAATCTTCATCACGGAAACAACGNGCGATTTGGTAGTACTTATCAAAACCAGCGNCCATTAATAATTGTTTAAATAATTGGGGTGATTGAGGTAAAGCATAAAAACTTCCTGGNTAAATTCTTGAAGGAACTAAGTANTCACGTGCACCTTCTGGAGATGATTTACCTAAGTTAGGAGTTTCAATATNAATAAATCCATTTTCGTCAAAGTATTCGTGAACAGCACGTAAAATCTTTGAACGTAAAATTATTGCCTTTTGAAGTGTTGGACGNCGTAAGTCTAAGTAACGATACTTCAAACGAGTTTGTTCACTAATTTCAGCANCATCTTTAATTTCAAATGGTGGAGTTTGTGACTTATTCAANATCTTAATTTCAGTNGCATCAACTTCTACTTCACCAGTTTTCATATCTGGGTTAACNCTAGAACGTTTAACAACNTTACCCTTTACTTCAATAACNTATTCGTTACCNAGGCTTTGAGCAATGTCCATCAATTCTTTNCCAGAATCTTGGTTAACTACNATNTGAACAATACCTTCACGGTCACGTAAATCAATAAAAATTAACTTACCTAATTTTCTAACTCTTTGTACCCAACCATATAAAGTAACTTCTTGACCTTCATATTTTGAGGTAATGTTACCTGCATAATCAGTTCTTTTATCCATTTTTTCCTCNATNTAACTTANTAANNAATCTTTNAATTGNTTTAAAACTGCNTCAATATTATCAAGATCNTCTAACTTNAGATCAATGGTTTGACCNTCACTTAAACGNTTAATNTTCAAAGTACCATTTTCNAANTCTTTNGCACCTAACGTGATTACGTATTTNGCATGAACACGATCNGCTTTTCTAAATTGAGCCTTAAGNTTCTTTTGATCAACATCATATTGAACTTTNAANCCTTGANTACGNAATTTTCGTGCAATTTCTACAGTCTTTTGAGCCGTTCCTTCACCAATATTAGTAATAAAGAAATCAATTCCTTCATCTTTAAAGAATTCTGGATTTTGTTCTTTAAGAACTAACATTAATCTTTCTTCTCCAATACCAAAACCAACTGCTGGTGTTTGNGGACCATCAAATTCTTCAACTAAATGNTCATAACGTCCTCCACCNAANATAGTAGTTTTAGATTGCCAAAGATTNTTATCTTCNACCATAAATTCNAANATNACNCCNGTATANTANTCTAAGACCACGAACNANATCATCNTCNANAACATANTTAATACCTAAATTGGTTAANGTATCAGTAATGGTCTTAAAATTAGCTTTAGATTCGTCATCTAAATAATCAACAATCTTTGGNGCATNNGGNAAGAATTGCTTATCTTGCTCTTCTTTAGAATCTAAAATTCTTAATGGATTAGTTNCCAAACGNCGTTGAGAATCTTCTGATAATTGATCTTTTACAGGNGTAAAGTAATTTACTAAAGCATCATGGTAAGCTTTTCTAACNTCTTCATTACCTAAGGAATTAATATGCAATTCAAAATTNTTAACTCCTAANGCGTTTAGTAAATCGTTACCCATTACAATTGTTTCTACATCTGCCAAAGGATTAGCCGANCCAAAACTTTCAACTCCAATTTGATGGAATTCACGTTGACGGCCAGCTTGTGGTCNTTCATAACGATACATTGGTGCNATATAGAACACATTAAATGGTTTTACGTAATCNGGACCATAAATTTTGTTTTCTACATATGCTCTAACTACTCCGGCAGTTCCTTCTGGTCGTAAAGCAATGTGACGATCTCCCTTATCATGNAAATCATACATTTCTTTTTCAACAACATCTGAGGACTCACCACTTGAACGAGCAAAAATTTCATAATTTTCAAAAGCTGGAGTTCTAATTTCACGNTAATTAGCACGTTCAAAGAACTCTCTTGCTGTTTGTTCTACCTTTTCCCATTGATAAGAGACATCAGGTAGAATATCTACTGTGCCTTTAGGCTTTTGAACTTTCATTCACATCTAACCTTTCCAAAACATAAAAAAGCNCCCTTGAACTTAATCAAGGGCGCTTTTTGCGCGGTACCACCTTTTGTTTGCTACGATTAACGCTCGCCACACGAACCATTATCTGTTAAAGTGTCACGACTCGTGTATACTTTATGCGCCCTCTCACCAANTAGACNCTCTCTGGTGGTTACCACTCGTCTCAATCTTTGTCTTCGATAATTCTTTTTTAGCATACTTTTTTTTACTTAACTTGTCAATAGAAGCTAGTCTTCCAAATCTAAAACAATNGTAAAAGGACCATNATTNTCTAAAGAAACTTGCATNTCAGCNCCAAATTCACCAGTTTCAACNTGGAAACCCTTATCTTCNAGTTCACGATTAAATTCTTCCCATAGATCTTTNGATTTTGGAGGACGCATCGCATCAAAGAAGCTAGGNCGATTACCCTTTTTAGTATNTGCTAATAAAGTAAATTGACTAACACTNAATATTTGACCACCAACATCAGCCAAAGACAAATTNGTTTTGCCATCTTTATCTTCAAAGATACGCATTTTAGCAACTTTTGCTGCNGCNTTTTTNACTANNTCACTNNNATCACCATTNCGNAANCCNACTAANGCNAGCANNCCACGANCNATNTTTCCNACTACATTNCCATCAATNGCAACTTGNGC
Organism: Lactobacillus sp.; assembly: GCA_014803905.1. Taxonomy (GTDB): domain Bacteria; phylum Bacillota; class Bacilli; order Lactobacillales; family Lactobacillaceae; genus Lactobacillus. The sequence goes on from JAAVAW010000018.1 coordinate 6,066, forward strand.
ATGNTTNACTCTTTGTAAAACAACTCTCATTANTTTGTTGACCTCTTTGCTTCATAAACATTNGGAATATCACGCAANCGACTCAAAATNTCTTCCAANTGATTNGCATCNCTNACNGANACNGTTGCATAAATATGGCCCATATTNTTGTTATCTACTTTACCAGAAATATTAACAATATTTTTGGTTTTNGAATTGAGGGCNTTAATGACATCACTTAAGAGTTTAGAACGGTTATAACCAAANACTTCAATATCGGCATTATAGTTTTCATCATTCTTATGTCTAGCNACATTTTCCCAAGCTACATCAATCAAGCGNCCNTGCTTTCTCGCCTCTTCCGTAATGTTAGGACAATCATAGCGNTGNATNGTTACNCCACGNCCCTTGGTTACATAACCCACGATTGGGTCACCTGGCACAGGATTACAACATTTNGCTAGGTGTAACATCAAATCAGACACGCCTTGAACCATCACNCCATTATTATGTTTAACNCGCATAACANCNGCNGGTGCTTTNGAAGCNTTATCATCAGNAATACTNTGTTGNCCNGCATTCATGATTTCNGCTTCTTTTTGNCGNTGNNTTTCNTTTTCTTGTTCNCGNCGTACATCTTCAGTTAANCGATTTCCNACNGTNGCAGCAGAAATTTCACCGAATCCAACTGCCGCAAAAAGTTCATCTTCATTATGATAGTTAAAGTGAGAAATAACTTTTTGTAACTTATCCTTTGTCAAAAAGTCTTTTGCNACNAAACCCTTANTTTGNAGTTCTTCTTCAACTANGTTCTTACCNTTTTCAATATTANCTTCTTTATCTTCNGCNTTGAAGAAACGTTTAATTTTATTACGAGCNCGNGANGTTTTTACNATATTTACCCAATCACGNGATGGTTTTGCATTAGATTGNGTCAACATTTCTACTACATCACCATTTTGNAATTTNTANTCTAGCGGTACGATCTTATTATTTACNCGTGCACCAACTGAGTGNGCNCCNACTTCNGAATGAANCATGTAAGCAAAATCAAGCGGACTAGAATCTTTAGGAAGTTCATACACATCACCTTGAGGAGTAAAGACATAGACNCGATCTGAAAANATATCNGTTTTGACACTCTTCATAAATTCATGTGANTCTTTAGTNTCATCNTGTAATTCAAGAATTTCTTGAACCATNTTTAACTTCTTAGTTGCNTCANTTTGCTTTACTTCATTNGTNGNNCCNTTNTTATAAGCCCAGTGNGCNGCAACCCCGTATTCAGCNACTTCATGCATTTGTTCNGTTCTAATNTGAATTTCAAGTGGCTTACCACCTGGTCCAATGATGGTAGTGTGCAATGATTGATAACCATTTGCTTTTGGAACCGCAATATAATCNTTGAACCGACCNGGCATTGGTTTCCATTCAGTATGAACAGCACCTAAAACCGCATAACAATCAGGGATNGATTTNACAATTACNCGNACNGCNAATAGGTCATAAATCTCGCTGAAGTCCTTGTGCTTTTTGACCATCTTTTTATAGATNGAATAAATATGTTTNGGTCGACCATAAATNTCATATTTAATATTTAANCCATCTAAAGTTTTCTTNAATGTATCAATNGCATCGGCAATATATCCTTCACGTTCACTNCGNTTNGATTGCATCAAATTNACAATGCGATANTATTGNTGCGGATTTAANTAGTGAAGACTCATNTCNTCTAATTCCCACTTAATCGTTCCGATACCTAAACGGTCAGCTAAAGGAGCATAAATATCTAACGTTTCATCGGCAATNCTTCTTTGTTTATCAGGACGCAAATGGTCTAAAGTATGCATNTTGTGTAAACGATCAGCTAATTTAACCATNATNACACGCANATCTTTAGCCATTGCAATTAACATNTTNCGNTGATTGTCNGCNAAATATTCTTCATGNGTTTTTGANTTATANGGAATNTTAGANANTTTNGTAACTCCATCAACNATAAAAGCTACATCTTCACCAAATTTNTCTTTAATNTCATCATTAGTAACNGNTGTATCTTCNACNGTATCATGNAGATATCCTGCNGCNACTGTATCGGGATCAAGTTTTAANNTNGCCAAGTGTNCCNGCTACTTGAGTAGGATGAATAATATANGGTTGCCCCGATTCGCGGAACTGTCCCTCATGCGCATTTTTAGCAAATTCATAAGCCGATTCAACAAACTTGATATCAGCTTCATTCATATATTCTTGACAAGCTGCTAAAACTTCATCATGCGTCATTTCACGGTATTTAGACATTAAAACATCACCTATTTCTTTTCACGATAAAATTCATCACGCCAAAGGCCAAATAATTCAAAGCAAAGATAAACAATGCAAAGTAATAAATTATATAAAGCAAAATGAATTAAAACAGCAATTGCAAAAGCAGCTGGGAAGAGTAAGACCCACCATTTACTAGCTTTACGAAGCGTAATCAAATGTCCTATTTCATAAGCAATAAAAGAATTGAAAACAAAAAATATTAAGCCAATGCGCCATACTTTAGATAAATGTACCAAAGGACAAATTATCCAAATAATTATAGCTAATAAGGTAAGCCAAATTACTGGCATAAAATTTTTTTCATTTAATTTTTTAATTCCATTCTTTTTATTATTTTCCATTGTTTTTATTCTCTTTCTTTTTTATAAATTTTAGCACTTATTTATCTTTGTGACTGATTAAGAGACCTATCCAACGTTTTTCTTGCATCTTCATTTTAATTTCAAAACCATTTTCATTTAAAGCTTTTTCAATTTTAGGTAATTGTTTATAATCAATTCCAGAAAAAATTACCTGTCCGTTCTTATTCAAGTGCTTATCTAAATCTGGTATTAACTCTAATAAAATCTCTGCCAATATATTAGCAATTATTAAGTCAAAGGACTGTTCAGTATCTTTTAACAGATTAGCCTTTTTAACCCTAATATTATCAATACCATTTAATTTGATATTTTCTTGGGCAGCTGTAACTGCTTCGTCAGAAATATCAGTAGCCAAAACATTTTTTGCACCCATTAATGAAGCCGCAATTGCTAAAATTCCTGAACCAGTTCCTACATCCATTACAGTCATTGGCTTAGTCATTGCGCGCTCCATGGCTAATAAAACCAATTGCGTAGTTGTATGACCACCGGTACCAAAAGCCAAACCAGGATCGAGTCTAATCAATTTTTGATCTGGAAAAGCGGGCTGATAATCTTCCCATTCAGGTACAATAGCTAAATTTCTTGAAAAATCAATCACGTGATAATATTTTTGCCAGGCGGTATTCCAATCTTCATCAGCAATATACCTAGTATCAATTTCTACATGACCAGCATCTAATCCATAACTTTGCATTTCCTTAATCTTATTATTAATTTTTTCAAGCAATTCAGCCTTATTTGCCTGAGCATCAAAAAATGCAGTAAGTTCTAAATCTTCGGGTAAATTTTCAATATCATCAAGTTCCACTAAACTTGAATCATTCTTCTGCCCTTCAGCAATAAAATCACTTCTTTTTCTACTTTCAAGTCCGACTGCATTTAATTCATTTTGTAAATAATAAGCCAAGCCATCTTCAATTTCATGTCCGGCTTTAATACGAATAGCTAATAATTTCATCTAAATTAACTCCTTTGACACAATTACTTCTCCCAGTTATGATGTTGATGGTGAAGAAAATGTCTAAAAAAAATAAAAAGCAAAAATTAAAAAAAACTTTAGTTGAAAAAATGTTGGATCAAAAGAAAATTCCATATGAGCAGTTTTCTTTTGATACTGTAAAACAAGGGGATGTACAACAACTGGATACTTCTATTCTAGCGAATGATGAGCATTTGGTCTACAAAACGTTAGTCTGTGAAGGAAATAAAAATTCTCCAGTGGTTGGTGTTATTCCGCTAGATGAACATTTAAGTATGAAGAAATTAGCTAAAGCTTCGGGTAATAAAAAATGTGAATTACTTCCATTAAAGAAACTTGTTCCTACAACTGGCTATGTTCATGGCGCAAATACTCCAATTGGAATTTATGAACAACATCATTTTCCAATCTATTTAGATGAAGGAATGAAAAATAACGAACAAATCATCGTTTCTAGTGGTGAAGTGGGTCGAAGCATTAAAATCAAGCCAGCAGACCTTCAAAAAATAACAAATGCAACATTCGTAGATTTACTAGAATANTATTGTTGCAAACGCTTTTATTTCTAAAATAATTAATTTACAATAACAACTGTAGAGGAAATTAAAAAGATTGGAAGTAATATTATGAATAATCTACTTTTATCTACCCTACCTNAAACCGGTGCCTTAGCTTCATGGATTTGGGGGATTATNGGTTTTATCATTGGTGTTATTGCAATTATAATTTTGATAGGTTTATTTACTCCTTCCGATAAGAANANATAAAAAGAATAAACAAAAAAAGAAGTTCGATTNANTCNAACTTCTTTTTTTGTTATCCNGCATGGCGCCAATCTTTATCAGCAATAATTCTAGCTGTAATTAGGCCTAAAGGCAAAGCCAAAACAATCATTAAGGCTTTAACTCCCCAAAGTGCCCCTTCATTAATTGAAGTGATGCCTAAATTAAACATTGCTCGGTACATATATAATCCTGGCACCATTATGACGATCGAGGGAACTGTTAAAGCAATTCGTGGATAACCCACCCTTCTTCTAAACAACGAAGCTAAGATTCCGGCTAACAAGGCACCAATAAAAGCTGCTGCAGCAGGTGGAACATGACTCCAATCAACTAGGCTTAAACGCAAAGTATTAGCACATGCGCCAATCAAACCAGCTGTGGCTGCCATTTTAGGTTGAGAATTAAACATAATTGAGAAACCAAAGACACCACAAAAACTTGCAATAATTCTTAAAATTGTCATTAACGCNGGACTGAGTCCTAAAGGCAAAAAGTCTTGCGGATGGAGATTCCAACATAAGGCTACGGCCCAGCCTATTGCAGTTGCCACTACAACAATCATAATTGCATAGGTTAATCGTTCCAGACCGGAACGCATATCTAGTTTTGACATATCTAGTCCGGCTGTAATAAATGGAAATCCGGGAATAACAAATAACATTGCCCCAATATAACCATCTAAGTGTCTTAAACTGATTGGATAAAAGAAATGAATTAAGTAAAATGCCAATACATAAACGCAACAGGCCACGGTTACGGCTACAGCAATATTTGCCAAAATAGTCATCTTATGATCGGCCATCTTACGGCGAACATAATTACCACATAAAGCACCTAGAAAAGCACAAATTACTTCAAAAATTCCACCACCAAGTAAGAAAATAAATCCTCCACACGCAAGCCCTGAAGCTAACGCCACTTGAAGTGGATTATAGCGGGATTTCATTTTAGAAATTTCATCTAATCTTTGATGGATTTTGCTAATCGTCCAATCTCCACCATCAATTTTAAATTCGTTAACAAAACGCTCTAATTTTGCTAATTTAGTAGTATTTACACCCGTTGATGGCAAACTTAAGGATTGAGAAAAACTTTTTCCTTCATGATCAATGCAGGTATATGACAGTGAGACTAATCCGATATCTGAATTACAGGTAATTCCTAAAGAACGCGCAATTTTGTTCATTGAACTACGCACGCGCCAGGCCCCTGTACCACACGATAAGAGCATTAACCCAATATGACCCACAATAACGGCTTTTTGTTCTAAGGTTACATCTTTAGCTAAACTATCATTTTCGTTGTTAAAAAACTCTTGCCAGCGAATTCGCATATGATGATGATGAGATAAAGTAGGAACAGGACTTAACACATCACTACTATTTTCATCTTGTTTATTCATTTTATGACTTCCCTTTACTTAACGTACAATTATCAGAATACCATAAAATAGGAATTATAAAACAAACTTCTTTAAACCTTTTGCTACCCCATTTGCATCATTACTTGTTGTAATATAATCAGCTCGCTCTTTAATTGAAGAAATGGCATTCCCCATTGCAATTTTTTTAAAGTTAGGATTAGCAAACATAGAGCGATCATTATCTTGATCACCAAAAATCATTACTTCACTTTCCTCAAATCCTAATCGATCGGCTAAATCTGCTAAAGCATCCCCTTTAGATGCTCCTTTTGTATTTAGCTCAATACAATTATCGGCCGACCGAACAATATCATATTTTTCAAATACCCATTCAGGAATATTTCGCCATAGCTTTTCCATTTCATTAGTGCTTAAATCACATGTAAAACCAACTTTATTAAAAGTAAAATCTTGAGGAATTTCTTCCTTCCTTCTAACTTTCATAACGTTATTGGTAAATGACGCATTGATTTGCATTTGAACTGATAGGTCACGATCACATGTATAAAAACCATTTGTAGTTTCAAAATGTAAATTTACTTTTGCTAAACGTTGCAATTTAAGCATCGTTAGAAAATCCTGGTACACCATTTTATGACTCATTAAAACGCGACCAGCTAATGTTTGCACGACAGCTCCGTTAAATACCACTGCAAACTCATTTTCCCCATTAATTCCTAATTCTTGTTCAAAAGGAATTACTCCAGATAAAGGACGTCCGGAAGCTAAAACTACTTTAACACCTTTATTTCTTACTTCTTGAATTGTACGTTTGTTTTCTAGTGAAATTACATTGTGAGAGTTCAACAAAGTACCGTCAAGATCAATTGCAACTAATTTAATTGACATAAAATTCTCCTTTAACCTAAGAGCTTCCCTTTAATTCAAATTATACTAAAAAGCCCTGAACTAACCAATATAGTTCAGGACTGTTAGAATCGCAATAATTAAATTATTTAATTTCTTTTGCCATGGTCATAGCTGCTTCACGACCAAAAATAACTGTTTCAGCAATTGAATTACCACCAATACGGTTATTGCCATGAAGCCCACCACTTACTTCACCAGCCGCATAAAGACCTTTAATCTTATTTCCATTTTCATCTAAGACACTAGTATCTGGTAAGATATGAATTCCGCCCATTGTGTAGTGAATAGCAGGATGAATATGAATAGCATAAAATGGAGCTTTTTCTAAAGCATGATCCATTCCCGTTGTACGATCAAATTGAGTATCTTCATGTTTGGCCACTGCCTTATTCCAAGTTATTAAAGTTTTTTCTAAATTAGTTGAATCTACTTTAATAATTTGAGCTAATTCTGCAATAGTATTAGCCTTTTCAACTAAACCAACTTTTTCATAAAAATCAATTGCGGTAAAGCGATCTTTAACTCCTTGATCAAAAATCAAATAAGCCCCGTCTTCATTTAATGCAGTAATTGCCTCAGAAACAACTTTACGGGTATTTAATTCGTTAACGAAACGTTTACCAGCCTTATTAACTAAAATGGCTCCTTCACCACGTACCCCTTCACCAATTAAATAAGTACGTTCACCATCAGTTTGAGCTGTTGGATGCACTTGCACAAAATTCATTTGGACTAATTGTGCATTTGCCTCACTTGCCAATTTTAAGCCATCACCGGTAGCACCAGGTTGATTAGTAGTTTGATAGTTTTCTAAGTCAGGACGATATTTTTTGATTAAATCTTTTGAAGCTCCAAACCCACCTGTTGCCAATAAAACTGCCTTAGCATGAATCGTTTTTCTTCCTTCTTCGGTGGTTACTTCAACTCCAGTAATTTGCTTTTCATCATTTTGGAGTAATTTTGTTACTAAAGTATTATTAAAAACTGGGATATTCTTAGCTTGAACTTGTTTTAATAAACCCGTAACTAAATATCCACCTACAGCTGCTTTAGAGGCAGGACGGTGAGCCCGCTTTTTTGACATTCCCCCAGTAATCGTTAAATCAGAAAGATCAATACCATGTTCGTTTAGCCAACTCACGGCTANAGCTGAGTGATCAACAAAATAACGCAATAATTCACGATCATTCAAAAGGCCTCCGCCTTTTAAAGTCTCCTGGTAAAAATCTTCTTTATTATCAATAATACGATGCTTTAATTGGACAAAACTTTCAGCAGCATTCATTCCTGAGGAGGCACGCGTAGTATTTCCTCCTAAACGTTCATTTTTTTCAAGAACTGCCACGTTCATCCCTAATTCTTCTGCTTGAATTGCTGCAGTTAGACCTGTTCCACCAGATCCCACAATTATGACATCATAATTATCTTTTATCTCATTTGGAGTGCTTGGTTTAAATTCAAATTTTTCCATTTTTTCACTTCTTAATTAATCATCAATTGGCTTTTGCTTTAAAGCATTAGTCATTTCAAGTGGTTTCATCCACTCATCATATTCTGCTTCGGAAACCTTACCACTCTTAATGGCTGCTTGTCTTAAAGTAGTATTATTAGCTGCAGCAGCTTGAGCAATTTTTGCTGCATCATGATAACCGATATGAGGAGACAATGCAGTAACCGTCATTAATGAATTATCAACATCAGCCTGCATTCTTTCCTTATTAATTGTCATGCCATGAATCATCAAATCAGCAAAGTTAGTCAAGGTCCCTGCTAAAATATCAGCTGATTCAAGGAAAGCTTCAATCATTACAGGCTTAAAAACATTCATTTCAAAATTTCCTTGCGAAGCAGCCATTGTAATAGTTGTATCATTTCCAAATACTCTAGTAGCAGCCATCGTTACTGCTTCAGCTTGAGTAGGGTTAACCTTACCTGGCATAATGGAAGAACCTGGCTCATTTGCTGGCAAATTAAGTTCACCTAAACCAGCTCTTGGACCTGAACCTAAAAANCGAATATCTTGGGCAATCTTAAAGGCATCAGCAGCTAAGGTCTTGATTGCACCATGTACAACGTCCAAACCTGAGTGGTTGGCTAAACCAAAGAATTTATTAGTATCAACACGGAATTCATGTCCATATTCTTTGGATAAAGTTTGGGCAATTTTTTCTGACATACCTTCTGCAGCATTAAGGCCCGTTCCAACCGCAGTACCACCAATTGGTAACTCATATAAAGTTGGTTTTAATTCTTTAATATAGGATAAATCATGATTTAAGGCTGAAACATAACCAGATAATTCTTGACCAAAAGTCAAAGGAACTGCATCTTGTAAGTGGGTGCGCCCAACTTTAACTGTAGTCCAATATTGATCCTGTTTAATCTTTAATTCATCAATTAAATGTTTAACTGCTTTTTCCAAATTATCTAAAGCTTCAACTGCTACCAAATTCATAGCCGTTGGAAAAGTATCATTTGATGATTGGCCCATATTAACATCATCATTAGGTAAAATATTTAGACCAGGATGCTCTTTATTAGCAAGATTTGCAACAACTTCATTTACGTTCATATTGGTTTGTGTACCAGAACCAGTTTGATAAACATGAAGAGGAAAATAAGTATGCAGTTTTTCGTTAGGCAGCGCTAATAATTTTTTAATTGCATTAATAATAGCAGTACCCTTTTCTTTTGTTTCTTTCCCCTCTTCCATATTTGCTTTAGCCGCGGCGGCCTTAATATTTAAAAGCGCACGAATAATCCCAATTGGAATTTTTGGACCATTAGGGAAATTATTTTGACTTCTTTGCGTTTGAGGTCCCCACAAAGCATCTTTCGGAATCTTTACTGGACCTAATGTATCACTTTCAGTACGAAATTTTTCTTCAGTCATAATTTCTACCTCCCTTTCTTATCATATTTATTATATTTCATTATATTGCCAAACAAAATTTTTTACATCGAAAAAAGGTATAGTTTTTATAAACTATACCTTTTATAAANTTAAACCTTTTTTCTAATAAGATAAGTAAAAATTCCAATAGCCAAAATTATGGTGGTTCCAAAAATCATATCCTTNGACTTTACATAAATNTTTTTATGTTTATTTTGANCCTTTTTATTTATCTTCTTATGTTTTCTTCCACTTTTATATTTCTTNGTTTCNGCTTTAGGTTTTTCTGCTTTTTGAACGGTTTGAGAAATATTTTTAGAGGAATTACTCTTTCCTTGAGAAGTGGTTGTGGTTGGAGCTGGTTGACTCGTTTCTACATTAGAATAAGTAACATTTTGATTTGATCTAGAGATTTGTGGTTTTGAAACCTTTGTGGACACCGCCTGATTATTTCCTTCATTTGGGACTTCTTCAGGCTTATTTAATTTTGGATATTCTACCTTGTCGTTAACCTGTGAAGATGCCCCTGCATCATCTGGTGCATCCTCTGCACTAGTTAATGGTGGATAAACAGCTTCATCATTCGTTGCTGCATGAACAAAAGATGTTCCCACATTAATCATTAGTCCAAATGAGATTATATAAACTACACTGCTTAGTTTTCGATTAAACTTCATTATAGTTAGCCTTCTATCAATCAAAAATAGTTTTTCTTGTGCTTTAATCTATAACTATAGTATGACTTTTTAAGTTAAAAAACAACATATGTTATTTATTAATTTATAAAAAAATAGGAGGAAGCTTATATACTTCCTTCTATTTTATCGTTCTTGATGATTTAATTTCTTGGCAATATAATCACCCACAACTTGCACAATTAAGACTAAAATTAATACCAAAATAGTGGCTACTAAAGTTACATCATTATCAAAACGGTTATATCCATAAGCGATCGCGGTGTTACCTAAACCACCAGCACCTACGGCACCAGCCATTGCTGTTAACCCAATTAAACTAATTAAAGTAACAGTGGAAACGCGGGCTAATTCAGATCTACTTTCTTTAAGATAAACATCAAAAATAATATCTGATACAGATGCTCCCAAAGCTTGGGCTGCTTCTACTTTACCTCCATCTACACTTTCAAGTGCTACTTGAACCTGACGTGCGAAAAATGGAAATACACCCAAAGTTAATGGAACTAAAGCTGCTTTCATACCAATTTGAGTTCCAACAATTGCCTGGGTTAAAGGTGCGACAAAAGCTAGTAAAATAATAAATGGAACAGCTCTAAAAATAGAAACAATTTTATCGACAATATTGTAGACAACTTTATTGGCCAAAATTCCTTCTGGTTTAGTTAGAATAAGAAGCAATCCAAAAATCAAACCTAAAATTCCACCAAAAATAGCCGACCAAAATGTCATAAAGAGTGTTTGAAAGATTGAGGTTCCCCAACCTGCATCTCCGCCCCAACCAAGGGCAACTACATTAGGAAAATATTTATCAAAGAAATTAATCATTAGTTAACACTCCTTTATTTAATTTAGTTACAACTATGCCTTTATCTTCAAGATATTTAATTGCCTCTTTTTGTTTGTCCTTATCTAAATTAAGCAAAACTGCTAAGGTTCCAATAGCCTCTCCACCTAAAACTTCTACATTTCCATAGAGAATACTTGTTTTAGTATTTAAGGCTTCATCTAAATCAGCAACTATAGACTTAGTAACATCATTGATTTTATAAACTAACTGATATAACTCTTCATTTTCAGCAATTTTATCAAAGTTATATGTATTTAAAATATGTTGAACTTCTAATGCTCCACCAACAAATTGTTTAGTTAAAGCCTTCTTTGGATGTAAATAAATATCTTTCAAATTGCCATTCTCAATTATTTTTCCATTTTCCATTACCGCAATTTTATTTGCTACTCGCTTCACGGCATCCATTTCGTGAGTAATTAAAACAACAGTTAATTGTAGTTCTTTATTTAATTTATAAAGTAAATCAAGAATTTGATTTGTTGTTTTAGGATCAAGTGCACTAGTTGCTTCATCAGAAATTAGAATATCTGGTTCATTAGCCAAAGCTCTTGCAATAGCTACCCTTTGTTGTTGTCCACCAGAAAGTTGAGCTGGATAAGAATTAGCATGCTCTTTTAAACCGACCAAATCCAATAGATGAAGTGCTCTTTTTTCTAATTCATCATCTTTTAAATTGGCATGTTTCAAAGCAAAGGCCACATTTTCAATTACCGTTGCTTCATTTAATAAGTTGAAATGTTGAAAAATCATGCCGATCTTTTTACGTTCATCTTGAAGTTTACGATTAGAAAGCACTTGATGATGATCCGCAAATAATTCAGTTCCATTAACAGTTACTGAACCATTACTTGGTTCTTGAAGTAAATTAATCGTTCTGACTAAAGTTGATTTACCAGCTCCAGAGAAACCAATAATTCCATAAATATCTCCCTTTTCTACCTGGAGATTAACATCATTAACGGCCTTATTACCATCAAATTCTACATCGATATTTTTTAGGTCAATTTGTACGCTCATTATTACCCTCCTATTTTAACTTAACTCCCCAAGCTGCTTGTTGATTATCACCATATAACTTCTTGAGTAACTTTTTAGTTTTTTCAGTTTGGAATGCCTTAACGACATCTTTATATACTTGATTATTTTTATCTTCTTTACGTGCAACAATAATGTTAATCCATTGCAGATCATCTTTGCTTAAACTGCTACTAAAAATAATTTGTTTTGGTCCTAAGTGAGCTGGCCCTGCATAAGTATTATTTACAACACTTGCTGCGACATTATTAATTACTCGAGCCGTTTGATCAGCCGCTACTTCTTTGATTTTTAAATTTTTAGGATTACTTGTAATATCTGCAACTGTAGCAAGTTTCACATTTTTCTTTAATTTAATTAAACCAGCTGCCTTTAAACCAAATAGTGCACGTGATTCATTAGTCGAATCATTCGGAATAGCAATTGTTGCACCATCAGGAATTTCCTTTACACTCTTGTATTTAGTTGAATAAAGTCTAATTGGTGCAATATATGTTCTACCAATTGGTGTCAAAGTACCGTGATTTGCTTTATTCCAAGCATCTAAGAATGCATAATGTTGAAAAGAATTCAAATCTATATCCCCATTAGCGAGTGCCTTATTAGGTTGGGTATAATCAGAGAAATTCTTTAATTTAATTGTGATGCCATATTTATCTTTAGCATCTTTTTTAATACTATCCCATATTTGTTCATCTTTATCTGATAAACCAACTACTCCAATTGTAACTACTTTGGATTGGGTCTTGTGGGTACCTAACGGATTTGGTGCAAAACTAAACCAACCGGCAATTATAATCAATACACCAACAATTGACCAAATAATACGATTTCTAACTCTTTTCTTATGCATTTTCTTTCCTCCTACCAAAATAAGTAAATAAAAAAGCACTCATCCTAATCAAAGGACGAGTGCTTCGCGTTACCACCTTTATTTATTATTTACTCACGTAAATAACCTCAGAAAGTAGCTCTAATTGTTAAATTAGAATTACCTTGCTTTGTTAACGAGAGCAACCCCGTCAAAGGCTAAAACCTTCACCTCTGCCATTACNAACTCAGCCCATCTTCAAAGCANATTTNTATCTATTTTCACCAAACATAGACTCTCTAAAAGTAAATTNTGCTTNTACTCTGCTGAAGAAATGTTTTAAATTAATTGTTAAAAGTATAATAAAATTTTAATCTCAATTCGTCAACCCTTTTTTAATATTTTTTTAGAATTATTTCATAAAATAAAAAAATAANCTATTNAAAAAGNCGACCTAACAAGTAAAAAGTAATTTTGGGCAAAAAAAAATCGGATTACTCCGATATTGTTGAGAAAAACATGTTGTTGAGAAGATATCGAAAGAATTTCCCTTCGATANTNTAAGTATAGCACATNNNATGTTCTTTTAAAATGTTTTTTATTTTTTCAAATAACAAAANACAGAAAAAAGGTCCNCTTAAAAGCNTTAANANANCAAGTTTNGTNCTTCTATTCCATAACATTCNNAAATAATTCGATTTTTTAGNACCTNATTTTTATCGTTATTTAATTTTGATAATTAATGGTTTGTGACTTCTTAGTTGCATATGAAGTTAAGTCANTACCATCCAAATTTTCTTTATGCATATCTACAGCAGCAATTTGGTTGTCTTCATANGTNTTGTAGTAGTACATACCAGTTTCTAAATTCATACAATCTGAATAAATAGTATATTCAAAACTATTTGGTGCAACTTCATCTAATCCTTTTGGTTGTGCAACTGATTCAAGAACGTGGAAATAATTAGTAACATTTTCATCTTCACTTTCACCTTTTGGCGCATGTTGTAAAGCAAAGGCNACTTTTACAAAACGTCCTTCTGAATCCATTCCACCTGGTAAATTATGTGTTCCTAATGAACGACTGTAGTAATTAATATCTACATCAGGAAGTAAAGTATTTTTAGGTTCACCTGGAGTAATACCAGCATAATTACCTAAATTAAGTAATTGTTGTGNGAATGAAGGATTATTGGTCAANACATGAGTTGGGTTATCATATACATGCAANCCATCAGCATCTGGTTCAACTACAATGCTAGCACCAGTTTTATCACCTAAAATCCAGTGTAAAGGTGANGGTTGAGTTTCTTTAGAGAANGCNTCATTAGTAATGTTTAGATTTTTCATTAATTCTTTAGCTTCNGCNACAGTTTTAGCTTGACCTAAAATATAAGGAATAAATTCAAATGAAGCAACATTAGTCATCTTAGAATTTGAAGGATTGTANGTTGCATTACCAGAATATGCAAGTCCAGCCATACCTANACCTGCNTCATTAGCNGCNTCGAAATATAAAGGATAATTGCCTGCTACCATTGCCATACCAATTATGGCTAAGTGAGACTTCATTGCTGGAACTTCNCGAAATTTAAATTCATAATTTCTTGGAGTCACTGTTACTTCTTGACCAAAAGTAATCTCTAAGTCCAAATTACGACCAAAATAATGATTACTTGAATTATATAAAATACCTGTACACATGTTCTTCTCCTTTAATTAAAACAATGTTTAATAACAGTTTTAATTCTACTACAAATCACTTCATATATTAAGAAAACGACCAAAAATATTAGGTCGTTTTTAATTAATTATAAATTTCTGTAACTTTTTCTTGAACTTCTGGACGTGCTAAGAATTCATCATAAGTCATATCCGGTCGACTTACGATTCCTTTTGGTCCTACTTCAATAATATGGTTAGCAATCGTTTGGATAAACTCGTGATCATGAGAAGTAAATAAAATTGATCCTTGATAATCNNTCAAAGCATCATTAAGTGAAGTAATTGATTCTAAATCTAAATGATTAGTTGGATCATCCATAATCAAAACATTTGCTGGTTCTAACATCATACGTGACAATTGACAACGNACNTTTTCTCCACCAGAAAGAACCTTAATTTGCTTTTCAATTTCATCNCCACTAAATAACATNCGGCCTAAGAACCCACGTAAAAAAGTATTATCATCCTGTTCTTTAGTCGCATATTGTCGTAACCAATCTAAAATAGTTAATTCATCATTATTAAAGTTAGCATTCAAGTCACGTGACATATAGTTAAAAGCGGTAGTTTGCCCCCAGGTTACTGTTCCAGTATCGGGCTTTAATTTTCCCGCAATAATATTCAGTAATGCAGTAGTAGCACGGGTATCTTTTGATAAAAAAGCAACCTTATCACCTGAAGTTATTGTAAAGGAAACATTATCCAATAACTTTTCACCATCAACGCTGTAAGATANATTTTCTACTTTAAGTAAATCATTACCAAGTTCGCGGTGCATCTCAAACTTAACATAAGGATANTTTCTTAACGATGGTTTGATATCGTCTAAAGTAATTTTATCTAATTGTTTTTTACGAGAAGTAGCCTGTTTAGATTTAGATGCATTTGCTGAAAANCGAGCAATAAATTCTTGTAGTTCTTTAATCTTCTCTTCTTTTTTGGCATTTTGGTTAGCNGCCAATTCATTAGCTAATTTGCTAGATTCATACCAAAAATCATAGTTTCCAACATAAAGTTGAATCTTACCTTTATCTACATCACACATTTGCGTACATACTTGATTTAAAAAGTGACGATCGTGAGAGACAACTAAAACAATATTAGGATAATCAGCTAAAAAGTTNTCTAACCAATCTATAGTATGGACATCTAANCCATTGGTAGGTTCATCAAGTAAAAGGATNTCAGGATTGCCAAATAAGGCNTGGGCCAAAAGNACTTTAACCTTTTCTGCTTCTGAAAGTTCACTCATCAGAACTTGATGCTTATCTTCAGCAATACCCAATGATTGCAAAAGTTTAGCAGCATCGGCTTCNGCATTCCAGCCATCTAACTCGGCAAATTTACTTTCNAATTCCGCTGCTTTTACACCATCTTCATCACCAAAATCTGGTTTAGCATATAAAGCATCTTTTTCTTGCATTACATNATAAAGCTCTTTATGCCCTTGAATAACTGTTTCCATTACGGTGAAGTCTTCAAAAGCAAAGTGGTCTTGGTTTAAACTAGACATTCTTTCATTAGGACCAATACTAATATTTCCTGTAGTTGGTTCTAATTTACCTTCGAGCAACTTTAAAAAAGTAGATTTACCAGCACCATTGGCGCCTATAATCCCATAACAATTTCCANGAGTAAATTTTAAGTTTACATCTTCGTACAAGGTACGGCCTGATAAATTTAAACTTAAGTCAGATACTGTAATCAAAATAATAAACCTTTCTCGATAATATTTTGTCAATTGCTTAAGTATAGCAAATTTTTCATGCAGTGCCTAGATAATAATTAATGTAAACTAGTCAAAAATGCTAAAAGTCCAAAAACAATTCCTGGTACATTAGCCCAAAAAATAGGCCAGTCTCGCTGTTTTTTTAATAAAGCATAAGCTACCCAAAAAATACAGTTAATCATTGCCACCAAAGGTTGAATGGGACTACCATATTGACCATGTAAATTATCTAAAATCTGTGGAATATAGGAAACATACATTAAAATTGAAATAAATGAAGCAATTCGCCCTATTCTTTCAACAAATTTACTATCTTCAATAGTATTTCCTTGTTTAATTTCTTTTTGCTTATCTTCTTTCATTATTCTGCTCCTTTCCTNTTCTTATATACTATTATATTAAACATATTTAATTTATTTTCAAATGAACTAATTTTTAGGAAATTTTAGGTAAAAGAAAAANGCTGATAAAAAATCAGCCTTTTAGTTAGATTAATTAAATTCTAAGTNAATTAATCAAAGTCAACACTGTCTGGGAAGAATGCTAAGCGTTCGCCCTTACCAAGTTGTTCTTCGATTTCAAGTAAACGGTTGTACTTTTCAACACGTTCTGAACGAGCTGGAGCACCGGTTTTCAATTGACCACCGTTAATAGCAACAGCTAAATCAGCGATGAAGGTATCACCAGTTTCACCTGAACGGTGAGAAATCATAGTGTTGTAACCATTCTTACGTGAAAGACGAATAGTTTCAAGAGTTTCAGTAACAGTACCGATTTGGTTCAACTTAATTAATGAAGCGTTACCGGCACCTTCTTTAATAGCTTTCTTCAAAAGCTTAGGGTTAGTACAAATGAAGTCATCTAAAACGATTTGTAAACGATCTTTGTGGCTTTCAGTAAATTTAACCATACCTTCAACATCGTTTTCATCGTATGGGTCTTCCATAGAAATTAATTCTGGGAATTCGTCAAGTAACTTGTCGTAATATTGAGCTAATTCTTCATCGTTCAATACTTTACCTTCCAAGTGGTACTTG
>JAAVAW010000019.1 GCA_014803905.1 Lactobacillus sp.
AATGCACCATCACCAATCGCAAATGAAACCGTACGTACGTGATCAGCAATAATCTTAAAGGAAATATCGTCTTCTTTATTAGCACCATATTTCTTACCATCACTTAACTTTTCAGTTTCGCGAATAATTGGCATAAATAAATCAGTTTCAAAGTTTGTTGGTGCATCTTGAATAATTGATACAACACGTTCTAAACCCATACCGGTATCAATATTTTTATGTGGTTGATCAACATATTTTCCATTTGGTAAGTGATTGTATTGTGAGAATACGATATTCCAAATTTCAAGATAACGGGCATTTTCACCACCAGGGAAGTTTTCGGGATCATCTTCAGCAACATCGTTATTTTCTTGACCACGATCATAGAAAATTTCTGAATCAGGACCACAAGGACCTTCACCAATATCCCAGAAGTTTTCTTCTAATTTAACAATATGATCATCCGGTAAACCAACAACATCGTGCCACATGTGGTAAGCTTCAGTATCCTTAGGATAAACTGTTACATAAAGTTTATTTGGATCTAAGCCTAACCATTTTGGACTAGTTAAAAATTCCCATGCCCATGGGATAACTTCTTTTTTGAAGTAATCACCAACTGAAAAGTTACCAAGCATTTCAAAGAAAGTTTGGTGACGTGCAGTTTTACCAACATTTTCAATATCATTAGTTCTGATAGATTTTTGCGAAGATGTTAAACGATGGTTTTTAGGAACTACTGAACCATCAAAATATTTCTTCATTGTTGCAACCCCAGAATTAATCCATAGTAAAGTTGGATCATCTTGTGGAATTAATGATGCACTAGGCATAATGGTGTGTCCATGTTCTTTAAAAAAATCTAAGAACATTTGACGAACTTGAGAACTAGTCAATTCTTTCATAAATTATTCTCCTAAATAATAAAAAACACTGCTTGCATGCCAAGGACGCTTTGTGCGCGGTACCACCTTGATTGCAACAGTGTTTGTTACCTCTCGATTATTTCATTATTAAAGGATAGGGAGCATCCCCAAGCCAACTTTAAGTTTTCTCACCATCAAACTCTCTCTTTGAAAAGTTAAACTTGTGGATATGTCCTAAGCTTCATCTATTTTACTACAAATTAAAAAGTTTGAGCAAATTAATTATTTTCACGTGCTCTATCTCGTTCACGCTTACGTTTTCTCTTGGCCTTACGGATTTCATGACGTTCTTCTAATTTACGTTTTTGGCGTCGATCTTCTTGAATAGCCTTTTGAATCTTTTTCTTATAACCAGGCTTACGTTTAACTTTTGCCTTTTTGACCATTCCGCGAATATTATTATCTAACTTTTGCGTACGTACGCGACGATTATCACGGCGATGATAATGGGTACGTTCTACTAATTCACCATTCTTTAACTCTTTAAAGTCAAAATGAATGCCTAATTTTTCAAGATCTTCAATATCCGACATTTCATCATCATAAATTAGTGTAATTGCATGACCTGGTAAGTTATTTCTTCCAGTACGGCCAATACGGTGAATAACAAATTCAAGGTCCTTAGGAATTTCGTAATTAATAACTAAGCTAACCCCTGGAATATCAATTCCACGTGCTGCTAAATCACTAGCAACTACATATTGATATTGACCTTCACGTACTTGACGAATAGTTCTCTTTCTTTCTCGTTCAGTAATCCCACCATGAATTTTAGCAACTTTAAGACCTTGATTTTCTAAATAATCGGCTAATTCATCAACCGTCTTTTTAGTATTAGCAAAAGTAACTGCCAAATAAGGTTGCCCCATAGTTAATAACTTATAGAGTATTTCTTTCTTATCGCCAGACCCAACATCAATTAAATCATTTTGAATAGTTGGTGCAATAACAGCAGGATTATCAACTACAATGAAATCAGGTTTTGACATATATTTACGTAAAAAGTTTTCCAACTTGACTGGAATTGTAGCTGAGAAAGCACCTATCAGCGTTTTAGAAGAAAGTTTTGCCATTACTTCATCCATTTGTCCTAAAAAGCCCATATCTAAAGTCATATCTGCTTCATCGATAACAAATGCCTTTACATTTTCTAGATTAAGAATCTTTTTAGAAACAAAGTCATGCAAACGTCCTGGGGTAGCAATAACTAACTGTGGGGCCTTATTAGCGGCCTTTTCAATTTGACGATTGCGATCATTTCCCCCACCAAGGTATTCAATAGAAATATCTAAACCAGATGCATCTTTTAATTGACGAGCTACTTTATAAAGTTGATTAGCCAATTCACGACTTGGTGCTGTAATTACTGCTTGCGTAACAGGTGCTGCCTCATCAATCATATTAAAAATAGGTATTAAGTATGCATGAGTTTTTCCTGAACCAGTCGCTGCTTGAACAACTACATTTTGACCAGTTAACATTTCAGGAATTACTCTTTCTTGCACCTTAGTTGGCTGTTTAAAATCAATTTTTTCTAAGGCATGTTTTAATTCAGGTCTTAATTTTTCATTTTTAAAAATATTATTTATTTGTGCCATTTTCTTGTTGATACTTTCTAGTTACATCTACAAGCTCTGCAAAGACTTGTTTTACTTCATCCATGTCTTTTGCATTCGCTCCACTAGCTAAAGCATGACCTCCACCATCATGTTTAGCCGCTAATTCATTAATGACAGGCCCTTTTGAACGATAGTGAACACGATAAGTTCCATCTGGCTTTTCTACAAAAACATTCCACGCAATTACATCTTTAATTCTACCAGGAGTAGAAACAGTAACAGAAGCCTGATCATCACTTACACCCAAATCTTTTAAATCTTGTTGGGTTAATACTGCATAGGCTGCACCTGAAGGATCAACTACCATTTCATCCATTGCTTTAGCCTGCAATTTAGCTTGCTCAAATGTTACATCACTAATATTACGCGCAATTTCATTAATATTAATACCAGTTTTAGCTAATTGAGCGACTATTTCAAAAGTTTTTGCTGAAGTTTCAGGATACATAAAACGACCAGTATCGCCAACAATTCCTGCATAAAGTGGATAAGCAATATCTGGAGTAATTTCGATTCCTTCAGCATTCAAAAATTCTGCAATAATTTGTGAAGCAGCTGGAGAATCAGGATCTACATAACTCATATCTGCATAAGGATCAACATCAGGGTGGTGGTCGATTTTAATTAAGAAATCGCCCTTATCATAATTTTTATTAGAGATACGAGGTGTATTCGCCGTATCAGTAGTAATAACTAAAGCGCCCTTATAATCATCTTCAGTTACGTTATCCATTTTATTAATCCATGCAAGATCACCTTCATCATTTTCTCCAGCAAATAAAATTTTCTTTTCTGGAAAAGTTGCTTTCAAGGCACGTCCTAATCCTGCTTGAGACCCCAAAGCATCAGGATCGGGACTAGTATGACGATGTAAAATAATCCTTGGATATTCTTTTATTTTTTCGTATATTTCATCAAAAGTTGCCAATATTCTTACTCCTTTAGTTATGCTTATTACTCTATAATTTTACTAAATTTTTTACTCAGTTGTAATAAGGTCAAGACTCATTTCTTCATACTGATTAGTTTGTAAATCAGTTGTTGAGAGACCCAGCAGTCGAATACCTTCTTTTAAAAAACTATCTACACTACTAAAAAGTTCTTTTGCGGTTTGGTAAATTTCAATCGCTTCATTAGTTGGGTGTGGTAGCTTGGATCTTTTAGTTACTGTTTCAAAATTATTATTTCTGATCTTAATTACTAAAGTTTGGGCCTTAAAATTTTTTTCTATTAATTTTTTACTTAAATTTTCACTATATTTTCTTAGGGTGGTTAAAGCTACATTTTCACTAAAAATATTCGGTTCAAAAGTACGTTCTGTTCCGATTGACTTACGTTGTCTTTCTCCATTAACAGGACGCAAATCAATTCCATGAGCATGTTGGGCAATGAAGTAACCCATTTTTTTAAAATGCTTAAGCAAAAAATCTACATCTAATTTTTGCAAATCCGCGCCCGTAAAGACATTCATTTGATGAAACTGTTCTTGAGTCTTTTTACCAATTCCTGGGAAGGATTCAATTGGTTGATCAGCTAAAAACTCTTCGGCTTCGTTAGGCAAAATAATTGTCCGCCCAAAGGGCTTAGCATATTCTGAGCCCATTTTAGCCAAAAATTTATTGTAACTGACACCAAAAGAAGAAGTTAAATGAGTTTCTTTAAAAATTTTTTCTTGTAAATGAGCCGCCAGTTCTACTGCCGAATATTTGCCTAGCTTATTCTGAGTTACATCTAAATAGGCTTCATCTAAAGCTACTGATTCGACAGCATCAGTGATTTCATACATAAACTCATGAATTTGGGCAGATACGGCACGATATTTTTTAAAATTTGGACTAACAAATGCGATCTTGTCTTCCGGAATCAAGCGCAATGCCTGCATCGTTGGCATAGCCGAATGTGCACCATACTGGCGTGCAATATAGTTGGCAGTAGCTACCACTCCATGTCCATTTGTTTTACGCGGATCTTGCCCAATAATTAAAGCCTTTTGGGCTAAAGTAGGATTATCACGCATTTCTACTGAAGCATAAAAAGCATCCATATCTAAATGAATAATTTTTCTCTTAGTATTATTTCGCGGTAATAAGTTTTCCATTAACGATAAATCCATTTATCGGCTGTATTTTCGAAAATATTATTAGCACTTTCTGGACCAAATGATCCTGGTAGATAAGGTGCAGGCTTTTGACCTTCTTCATTTAATTGGGTCCAAGCTGCTTCAACCGCATCAATAAATTTCCAATATTGCTTTAATTCAGCCCAATGAGTGAAGTTAGTATTATCACCTACTAAGATATCATGAATCAAACGTTCATAACCGTCAGGAATTTTATCTAATTCTGCTTGTGAATAATTAAATTTCAAAAGTTCTTTTCTTAAGCCATCCCCTGAAATCTTTTTACCATTAATTGAAAAAATGATTTCTTTGCCTGGATCAACAATGATCGTTAAAACATTTGGTTCACTTGTACCATAGGGATTAGCCTCTTGCTTCAAAACGATATCAATCCGAGTTATCTTTTCTTTCATCTCTTTACCGGTACGATAATAAATTGGTACTCCAGCAATTGGTCCTTTATTAAACTTAACCATTCCAGCAGCATAAGTTTCAGTANTTGAATTAGGATCTACTTGATCTTCTTTCAAATAAGCTGGATTATCCTTGCCAGCTTCATACTGNCCACGCACAAAATGTTTTTCTACATCCTCTTTAGTTGGAATTTGTAAACTATCTAGCAAATCTCTTTTAGCCTGGTGAATGTCTTTAGAATTTAATTCTTTTGGTTCAGGCATGGCCAATAAAGTGATCATTTGGAAAATATGATTTTGTACCATATCCCTTAAGGCACCNGAAGTATCNTAGTAACCACCACGCGTACCAACACCTAAACTTTCACCTACTGTGATTTGAATATTTTGAATTNTGTCTGCATTCCAATTGTTTCTTACCAAGGGATTAGTTACTCTAAATGGCATTAAATCAAGGACCATTTCTTTGCCTAGNTAGTGATCAATACGGTAAACATTTTCTTCTTCAAAACTACCTTGAATNATCTTATTTAATTCTTCAGCAGANGCCAAATCATGACCAAATGGTTTTTCNACAACTAGTCGATTAAAACCTGGTCCAACNAAATGTTGATCATTAATGTGAGAAGCAATTGTACCNAAAAATCTAGGTGCCATTGCCATGTAGAAAATTCGGTTACCTTGTGCATCATATTTCTTATCTAAGTCTTCTGCTAATTTCTTCAAAGCAATGTAATGGTCAATATCAGTCACATCATGAGATTGATAGTAAAAATGTGAAGCAAAATCTTCTGCCGCTTCTTGATCATAACTTTCATTATTTTCACTAATTGCCTGTTTAACTTGTCCTCTTAAATATTCATGACTCCACGGACGCCGTGCAGTTCCAATAACAGCAAAATTATCTTTAATTAATCCCTTTTCATAAAGATTGAATAAAGCTGGATATAATTTACGGTGAGCCAAATCGCCTGAACCACCAAAAATAATCATAACTACAGGAATATTATTCATTTTATTATCCCCCTTCAGATACTACTTCACTTTTATTTTACATTATGCCTGTCTTAAGACAAAAACAAAAAGCGCTCTTATGCGCTTTTCATCAAAAAAATTATTCATCTTTTTCATCCGCATCTTCTGTAGTAGATGCTTCAGGTTCAGCAGTAGTACTTTCTTTAGTTTCAGTAGAAGTTTCAGTCTTATTTTCTTCTTTAGTTTCATTTTCTTGTACTTCAGTCTTGGTAACTGGATTTCCATGCTCAACTACTTTAGCAATAGCACGGATGTTATAAGTTAAGAAAATACCATCAGCATCAATAACAACTGTTTGATCTTCTCTGTTTACTTTATCAACCTTACCATAAAGACCACTTGACATCATTACGCGATCACCTGGTTTTAAGCCGGTTTCCATTTCTTGCTTTTGTTGTTGCATTTTCTTTTGAGGACGCATTACAAAGAAATATGAAAAAGCAATCAAAGCAATGAAGACGATCCACATAAACATGTTGTTACCACCTTTGGCAGCGGTATTTGCTAAAAAGAATGTATTCAAAATATTCACCTCATAAAATATTTGTATCTAAGTACTTAATTATTTATTATAACCTATTTCTCTTAATCTTACATTTACTTATTTTTAGGTGGAAAACCTAATTGTAAATATGCTTTATCAGTCGCAACTCGACCACGTGGAGTTCTAATAATAAAACCTTTTTGCAGTAAATATGGTTCATAGACTGATTCAATTGTATCTGTGTCTTCGCCAATATTAGCAGCTAAAGTTTTAATCCCCACGGGGCCGCCAGAATAAGAATCAATCATTGTTGCTAATAATTTTCGATCAGTTTGATCTAAACCTTCATCATCTACTTCCAACTGATTTAAAGCATGCTGGGTTGTTGCTAAAGAAATAGAATTTTCACCTTTAACCTCGGCAAAGTCACGCACACGTTTCAATAATCTATTGGCAATTCTTGGCGTACCACGTGATCTTCTAGCAAGTTCTAAAGCTGCATCTTCATTAATCTGTGTATTAAACACTTCGCTAGAACGTAAAATAATTTTTTCTAGATCAGCAATTTCATAATATTGCATATGTTCCACAATTCCAAAACGATCACGTAAAGGTGCTGATAATTGCCCAGCTCTAGTTGTAGCCCCAATTAGAGTAAAAGGAGGAAGTGGCACATGGACTGCATGTGTTGTTTGTCCTTCACCCACCACAATATCGATATAATAATCTTCCATTGCTGAATATAGCACTTCTTCAACTGGCTTAGCCAAACGATGAATTTCATCAATAAATAAAACATCACCTGGATCAAGCTCTGATAAAAGAGCGACTAGATCTCCGGCCTTTTCAATTGCTGGACCGGAAGTACTTTTTAAATGCACTTGCATCTCATTAGTAATTACAAAGGCTAAGGTCGTTTTACCTAGGCCAGGAGGTCCATAAAGTAATACATGGTCTAAAGCCTCATCTCTTTGCTTAGCAGCCTGGATATAAACTTTCATTTCTGACTTAACTTTATCTTGACCAATATATTGATTTAAGAATTGAGGCCGCAAAGATAATTCAGTATTTTCTTCTTCGTCATTACTTTGTCCATCCATCAATCTTTCTTCATCAGACACTTTGTTTCACTTCCTTAACTAAATTTTCAATTAATTATTTCTTTAATAAAAGCCCCAATGCTTCTTTAATATAACCATCAGCTGTATTTTCAGGTAATTGAGCTAATTTTGGTGTAATGCGATCAACTTCTTTTTGAGTATAACCTAAAGCAACCAAAGCCAATAATGCATCTTGCAAACTTGCTGGTAAATCTGCAGTTTGTGCAGTCTTTTTCACATAATCGCCTAACTTGCCCTTTAGGTCCAACACAATTTGTGAAGCCGTCTTTTTTCCTACACCAGGGAAACGAGTTAAGTACTTAACTTCTCCTTCTTGGATAGCACTTGCTAATGAATCAGAATCTTCAGCGGCCATAATAGCTAGAGCTGACTTTGGTCCAATACCAGAAACGGACAATAATTTTAAAAATAATTCTTTATCCTCGGCCTTCAAAAAACCATAAAGTGTAATTCCGGTATCTCGCACAATTTGCTCAACATAAACTGTAGCTTCTTTATTTTCAGTATAAGAATATGGTGTAGGTGAATATAACTTATACCCTACCCCATTTACTTCTAAAACAATATAACTCGGTTCAACTTTGGTAACTATTCCCTTTAAATATTCGTACATTTAATTACTCATTCTTTTTAAACATTTTATTTAAATCATTCGCACTTAAACGAATAATTACAATTTTTCCATTACTATCTTGATAAGGATCCGAACTATAACGCAATTCTTTTAATANGCTTTGAGCCTCTAGTGATGATAATTTCTTGCGNGTTCTAATGGCTTGGTTGACCATTTGAGACGCAATTTTAACTTTTAATTTCTCATTATCTGAATTTAGACCATTCAAAAAAATATCCAATAAATTACGTACTTGCCGTCCAATATCGTGCTTTAACCANGTAGGATAGGTTCTTAAAATAAAACTGTTTTGACCAAAATCCTCTAAATATAAGCCAAATTGCTTAATTTTATCCAAATTTTCTTTAATTTTTAAATAATCNACATTAGAAAAATCCAGTAAGATTGGCTCTAAAAGTCCTTGTTGGGANGGNTTNTCTTGNTCAAGGTCTTGATATATTTGATCAAATTTCAGTCTTCTACGCGCAGCCAACTGATCAACNAGATATAAATCACCTGTTGCTTGAGCAAAAACATAGCCGTCCATTTGCCCCACTAAAGATAGTTCTGGNAATCGACTATTAACTACTTCATCCCCTTGAGATAAAAGTTCTTGTTGATCTCTATTCTCCTTACCAAANGGGGTTAATTGTGTTTGCTCATTAACGTTTTTAGTCCATGTCTCAGTAATCACATAACGATCATCGTTACGAGGNACATCTAAATTCACATAAGTGGGCTCATTAACTTCTAAGCTCTTATCCTGAGAATTTTCCTCCGATTTATCATTGTCAAAAATCACCGGACGCTTAGTATTAACTGCATTTTTATTTAAATCAAACTGAAGTTGATCAATTTGATCTTCCTTTTTACCCTCATCTAAAAGATTAGCTAAACCTGAACTTTCATGTTCATTTTCAATTAGGGCATCAGAAATAGTTTCCGTTAACAAACGTTCTAATTCTTTATCTTTGGATAAACGCACTTCTTGCTTAGTNGGATGCACATTAACATCGACTAATAAAGGATCAAGTTCAATATTAATTACGGCAATTGGATAACGACGAGGACGTAATTTACTACCATAACCAGCCATAATACTTTGTGTTAATTGGTTGTTACGCACATAACGTCCATTTAACAGTAAGGAAATAAAATTGCGATTAGAACGAGTATCTTCAATACTAGAAATAAGTCCCTTAATTTTGAAATCTGGACTATTACCNTTAATCGGAATCATTTTTTCAGCTAAATGACGTCCATAAATATTAGCTACATCTAATTTTAGATCATTACGACCNATCGTTTTCAAAAGTGGCTTATTATTGTTCGTGAGAGTAAATGCAATTTCAGGATGTCCCAAAGCCAAACGATCAACAATATCCACAATTTTTAAAATTTCTGTTCGCTCTGATTTTAAATATTTTAACCGTGCAGGAGTATTATAAAACAAATCGCGTACCGTGATTTTTGTACCTTGTGGNGCAGCGGCATCTTCTTGGCTCTTTTTTTGTCCACCGGCAAAACTTGCNCGGCTGCCAACTGCACTTCCATCNTTAGTCAAAATATCAACNTGGGCNACTGCGGCAATTGAAGCTAACGCCTCCCCACGGAAACCTAAAGTAGAGATATTAAAAAGATCTCTTTGTGTACTTATCTTNCTTGTAGCATGGCGTGTAAATGCTAAATCAATTTGATCACTGGCAATTCCACTCCCATTATCTTGCACACTAATTTCTGCTAAACCAGCTTCAACAAAATTTATCCTAATTCTCGTACTACCCGCATCAATTGCATTTTCACATAGTTCTTTGACCACACTCGCCGGTCGCTCAATAACTTCACCGGCCGCAATTTGATTGGTTAATTCTGGTGATAATTCGTGAATTACTGCCATTAGTCCTTCTTCTCATCTTTTAACTCATTTTGCCATTGTGCTACTAATTGCATTACTTCTAAGGGAGTTTTATCAGCCAAATAAATATCCTTAATTTCATCTAGTACATCTGCTTCATCATCAGTTAATGTTGGACTTGTAGGTACCGGTTGGTCTTCAACAGGGGCTGTGAATAAATCAAGTTGCTCAGTAGTAGGTTGTGCACCTTGAGCTTCTAGGCGATGCAACATATTGGTTGCCTCACGTAATACTCGTTTAGGTAAACCCGCTAACTGCGCAACATGAATACCGTATGATTGGTCGGCTGGTCCGCTAAGAATCTTGTGTAAGAAAATCAATTTACCATTTTCCTCAGTTGCACCAACATGAATATTCTCTAAATGATCTAAAGTTTCTGATAGATCAGTTAATTCATGATAGTGGGTTGCAAATAAAGTCTTGGCACCTACTTTGTCATGTAAATACTTAACGATGGCTCCAGCTAAAGCCATTCCATCATAAGTAGCCGTTCCACGCCCAATTTCGTCAAATAAAATCAAGGAACGTTCAGTGGCATGCTGAAGTGCATCGTTAGCTTCACTCATTTCCACCATGAAAGTACTTTGCCCAGAAATTAAGTCATCGGCTGCACCAATTCGAGTAAAAATCTGATCAAAAATTGGCAATTCGGCTTTATCTGCTGGTACGAAACTACCAATTTGAGCCATGATAGCAATTAAAGCCATTTGTCGCATATAAGTGGACTTACCTGACATGTTAGGTCCAGTAATCAGGAAGATATTCACATTGTTATCCATAATTACATCATTTGGGATATAACTTCCAGCTGTTAACACCTTTTCCACAACTGGGTGTCGTCCGTTGGTAATTTTTATTTCATGGGTCTCATTAGTCATTGCCGGACGAATATAATTATTTTGTTCAGCAACAGTCGCAAATGAAACTAGTACATCAAGACTTGCTAATTGTTTTCCTAAGGTCTGTAAAGCAGGAATATAGGTCTTAATATTTTCTCTTAACTTAACAAATAAATCATATTCTAAATCAGTAGACTTAGTTTCTGCTTCTAAAATTAATGCTTCATGCTCCTTTAATTCAGGAGTAATGTAACGTTCAGCATTAGTCAAGGTTTGCTTACGAGTATAACGATCAGTTGGCACCTTATTCTTATTAGAGTTAGTTACTTCAATGTAGTAACCAAACACTTTATTGTAGCCGACCTTTAAATTATTAATTCCAGTAGCTTCTCTTTCATGAGTCTCCATTTCTGAAAGCCACTTTTTACCATTAGTCATGGCATCCCGATAACGATCTAATTGATCAGACACACCGCTGCGAATAATTCCACCATCAGTTGTGGATAGAGGCGGTGCTTCAACAATCGTTTCCTCAATTAATTTTTGAATTCCAGTTAAAGGATCAATTTGTTTAGCAAAATCTACTAAATATTGATTACCAGAATTCTTTAAAGTATCTAAAATTACTGGTACTGCCCTTAAAGAATTAGATAATTGGAGCATTTCACGTGCATTAACTGAACCAAAAGCAATACGGCCAGTTAATCTTTCTAGGTCATAAACGCCTTTAAGATTATCAATCACATTTTCACGAGTAAAGTAATCGTCAAAAAATGCTTGAACCATTTCTTGACGTTTCTTAATTTCACTTAAGGAAAGTAAAGGACGTTCAATCCATGCCTTTAATAAACGGCCACCCATAGCAGTACTAGTTTTATCTAAAAGCCAGAATAAAGAACCCATTTTTTTACCAGTTTTGGCTGAATGAGTTAATTCAAGGTTGGTTTGCACTGTATGTGACATTTGCAAGTATTGGTTTGGTTCGTAACTTTGGGCAATTTGTAAGTGGGCCAAACTACGTTTTTGCGTAGACAAAAGGTAGGCAACTAATTGTCTTGTTGCCAATTTTTCTGCCGTATTAGTTAGGTTTTGCATCACATAGGAAATTTCAGCATGTTCTTCATCAAGCTGAACAGGAGTAGATAAAGTAATATTAGCCTTATCTAAAAAGTCCTTATTAGCTGATGTTAAGGGGCCATCATAAACTACTTCTTTTGTTTGAAGCGACAATAATTCATTGGCGACTGCTTCCCAGTCTTTTAAATGAGTCGCAAAAGTTTCCCCAGTGGATAAGTCACTATAAGCTAAACCAAAGCCACTACTTGTAGAAACAACTGAAGTTAAATAATTAC
>JAAVAW010000020.1 GCA_014803905.1 Lactobacillus sp.
TAGATGGAATTAAGCAAGAAAAGATGCCAATGGAACCTATTACTTCAAATGTCTTCGAAATGAGTGAAGAAGAAAGAGCTAAACGTGGTATTAAACCACTTCCTTCAACTCTTCACAATGCGATTAAGGCATTTAAGGAAGATGAGTTAATGCAAGAAGCATTAGGTGACCACTTAACTCATAGTTTTATTGAATCTAAAGAATATGAATGGGCACAATACAACCAATCTGTTTCTGATTGGGAAAGAAAGATGTATATTAACTATTAATCTTTTACCTCAATAAGATTAACAATAGCGATTACTTGAAAAAGTAGTCGCTATTTTTTATTAATTCTAGTAGTTTTTCCTTACAAAGTAAGGTAAAATAATTTTAAAAGGAGATAAGGAAAATGCTTATAAAGGCTAAAATAACAAGTAAAAATCAAATTACTATACCCAAGGCCGTACGAGATCGTTTAGGTATTAAAGGTAAACACAATAGTGTTGCCTTTAATATTGAGGAGGAAAGAGTAACTATTGAAAAGTCAAAAGAAGATGACTTATGGCAAATGGTTAAAGAACAAGAAGAAAAATATGGAAGTATTGACACACCTGAAATTGAATGGGGAGAAGATGTTGGAAAGGAAATTATTGATTAATGTTTAAGCAAGGCGAAATATATTATTTTAATTTAGAGCCTAGCCGTGGAGTAGAAGAGAAAAAAACAAGACCTTGCGTAATTGTTAGCAATGATAATTACAATAAAACATTTAATACTGTAATGGTACTTCCAATTACGTCAGCTAAAAAGTATGTTGAACAAGAAAAATATCGCGTATCTCCTCTATTTAAATTCTTTTCAGGAAGTAAAATCTCTGGTACTATTCTACTTCAACATCTTAGAACGATTGATCCAAATGTTAGAGTAAGTGGACCTATTCAAGATTATTTACCACAAGAAATTATTGAGGAATTACGGACTTATTTAAAACAATTTTTTTAATCCGAAGATTAAATGCTAAATAGCGATTACTTGAAAAAGTAGTCGCTATTTTTGTTTTAAAGCAAAAAATTAAAAATTTTTTCGTGAAATCTTTGAAAATAATTAAAAATAGGACCATAATAAAATAGGTGTTTTATAAAAAGGAGTTTTATTTTTTATGGATAAGAAAAATGGCGTCAAGCTAAAGACCGGTGCTTTAGTTTTGATGATTTTCTCAGCTATCTTTGGATTTAGTAATTCACTGACAGCTTATTATCAAATGGGTTACGCCAGTATCTTGTGGTTTATTTTAACTGCAGTACTGTTCTTTATCCCATCTGCATTAATGTTCGCTGAATATGGAGCCACATTTAAAGGAGCCAAGGGAGGAATTTTTTCTTGGTTACGTGGTTCAGTTAGTGAAAGAACAGCTTTCATTGGAACTTTTATTTGGCTAGCTGCTTGGGTAGTTTGGCTAGTTTCTTCAACTCAGTTCTTTCTTGTATCTTTATCAACGGCGATTTTTGGTCATGATACAACTCAAAGTTGGCATTTAGGTAATATTTTGAGTTCGACCCAATTGCTAGGTGTACTTGAAGTAGTCTTTTTAATTGTAGTGACTTTTTGTGCTGCTAAAGGTGTAGATAAAATTGCGGCCGTAAGTAACATTGGTGGGGTATTTACCTTAGCGATTGCAATTGGTTTTATGGTGGTTTCCTTAATTGTCTTTTTCATTAATCATGGTCAATTAGCTGAACCTTTAACTACTACTAACTTGGTTCATTCACCAAATCCAGCTTTTCAAAGTCCAATTGCTGTTATTTCATTCATTGTTTATGCTTTATTTGCTTATGGTGGTTTGGAAACCTCTTCTGGGGTAATTGACTCTGTTGATAAACCGGAAAAAACCTATCCTAAGGCATTAATTATTGCCATGGTTTTGATGACTGCACTTTATGTTTTCAATATTTTAATGTGTGGGGTAGCAGTTAACTGGAACCATGCTTTAGCTAGCAAAAACGTTGATTTNGCCAATGTTGAATATGTTTTGATCAACAATTTAGGTCTTGTAATGGGTCATNGNNTGNGGCTTATCNCATAGTNCNNCNGNNACNNTNGGAGTNNTCTTTTCNAGATTTGCNGGTATTGCGGATGTTTTAGCTGGTATCTCAGCCGCATTCTTAATGGTTTACTCACCAATTAAGTCATTTATCGAAGGTTGTGNCCCTAAGCTATTACCAAAGGGTTTAACTAAGTTAAATAAACANAATATGCCAGAACGNGCAATGTGGACACAAGCAATAATTGTTAGTGTGATTATTCTTTTCATTGCNTATGGTGGTAATGCAGCAGGTCAATTCTATACTATCTTAATGGATATGATGAATGTATCTTCATCNGCACCATACTTATTCTTAATTGGTGCCTTTCCATTCTTTAAGATGAAANAGNANTTAGATCGTCCNTTTGTTTTCGTAACNGGAATGAAAAAAGTTTGGACAATTACAACNGTNGTTTGGTTAGTNGTNGCNATNGGTATTATNTTTACTTGTATCGAACCATTATTTACTGGTGATTACATGACTTCATTCTGGACCGCTATTGGACCAGTAGCCTTTGGAATCATTGCTTGGATTTACTATGCTTACCAAGAACGTAAAAATAAGCAAGAATTTAATTAATGGGAGAGCTAGATTTGAATAAATCTAAATCAATCTATACGAAAGACGTGGTGCTAGTAATGGCTGCCTCGTTTTTCTTTATGTTTTCAGTAATGTTTGTAACACCTTTAATTAACGGCTTTGCTCTAGATTTAGGGGCAAGCACAATTTTTGCAGGTGTTATAACGGGTATGATGAGCATCATCTCTATGTTTTTAAGACCAGTNGCTGGNAATTTAACNGACCGNTTTTCCAAATATCAATTATCTTTTATTGGTGGTATTTTGATTTTTATTGGGGTCGCAGGTTATTGCTTCTCACCATCCGGTATTTGGCTTTTAATTTTTAGATTAATCAATGGTGTGGGTTTTGTTCTCGCAACGGTTTGTATGGCAACTTGGCTTTCAATGTTGGTACCACGAGCAAATGTGGGACAAGCAATGGGCTTTTACGGTTTAATGAATGCCTTGGCAATGGCAGTTGCTCCAGCAATGTCAATTAACTTATATAAAGTTATTGGTTATCGCTGGTCTTTAGCAATNGCTGCCTTAGCTGCCTTATTGATGGTAATTATGATTCAATTTGTTAGTGATAAAGGCCAACCTAAACAAAAACAAAANGGTAAAAAGCAAAGGAAATTTAAAATTATTCAAAAAGATTCTATTCCAGTAGGAATTTTAATTATGCTTTTTGCGTTTCCTTATTTTATTACCCAGGCAGATATTGTAATGTATGCGACTTATCGCAAGTTAAATATTGCCGTTGGTGCTTTCTTTATTATTTATGCGATTGCCTTATTAATTATCAGAACCGTCCTCAAAAAAGATTTTGATACGGTTCGTTTTGGCCGCTGGTTTTGGATTAGTATTGTTGCCATGATTATTTTCTTAATTGCGGCAACTTATATGTTTAATGACTGGATCATGGGTTTAGCTGCTTTAGCTTTAGCAGTAGGTTATGGAGTGATTTATTCTGTTTTGCAGTCAACGGCCTTATTACTTGCACCAATGGAAGAACAAGGATTAGCTACGGCAACCTTTTATCTTGGTATGGACATTGCGATGGCCTTTGGACCAATGCTTGGTGGTATTTTAGCTGCTAAGATTTCTCATAGCTTATTCTATATTGTTTTATTAGTTGAAATTCCAATAATGATCATTGTTTACCTTATTTATCGTAAACGCTTGAATGGAGCAATTGATCATCATTAGGTTAAAAGATATAACGCTTTTGTTGTTATATCTTTTTTATTATCTATAAAAATTAAATATAGTAGGTTTACATCAGCCAAAATAAAGCATTAAATATTATAAGTAAGTATTTAAAGGAGGAAGCAAATAATGACATTACCTTTTAAAGCAGTTGCTGTTGACATGGATGGAACCTTTTTAAATGAAAAAAGGGATTTCAATCATGAAGAATTTGCAGAAATATTGGATATTTTGGAAAAAGAAAAGGTTCAATTTATTGTTGCCTCAGGACGTCCTTATGCTCGACTAAAACAAGATTTTAAGGATTTTAAAGATCGAATGGATTTTGTTACGGTTAATGGAGCAAGATTGATTGCTGAAGGAAAGCAAGTCGGAATTACCCCAATTAAACGTGACTTAATTTTGAATACAGTAGCTTTTGGTGAAAAAACTTACCCTGGAGTTACAACTTTAGTTTTTGGACCGGGTAAGGCTTATGTGTTAAAGAGTGCTCCCGCTGAAGAGAAAAAATTCTTAGCTTATTTTGCCGGGGATGTAGGAGAACTTGATAAGTGGGAAGATTTACCTGATGAGGATTTTGTACAAATCACTTTTAATTGTGGTGGTAAGAATGCGCCAACTATTGAAAAGGCAATTAATGATCAGTATGGTAAAGTAATTTCGGCTTATGGTTCGGCTGATTTCGCTGTTGATGTTGATGCTTATGGAGTAAGTAAAGCCGAAGGGTTAAAAGAACTTCTGGCTAAGTTTGGTTTAACCGGAGACGATTTAATTGCTTTTGGTGATGGCGGTAATGATATTGAAATGCTCAAATTGGCCAAGTATTCTTATGCCATGGAAAATGGAATGGATGAAGTCAAAAAAGTTGCTCGCTTTGTAGCACCTAAAAACTCGGAAAATGGTGTCTTTAAAGTCTTGAAAAAATATATTCAAGCAGATAAGGAATTATCATAAACTCCAAACTTTTGTCTTATACAAATCTATGAGAAAATAAGATAAAGACAACGAATACAAGGAATATTAATAATGATTAAATATGAACATATCTCTAAAAAATATGGCGACCGCCTAATCTTAGATGATGTTTCTTTTACTATTAAAGAAGGAGAAATATTTGTCTTAGTTGGCCCAAGTGGAAGTGGTAAAACAACGCTGTTAAAAATGTTTAACCGCCTTATTGAACCCACTAATGGTCAAATTTTTTATAATGATAAAAATATCAAAGACTATAAACTTAGAGAATTAAGACAAAAGACAGGTTATGTTTTACAATCGGCTTCTCTATTTCCTAATTTAACAGTGGGAGAGAATATTACTTTACCTCTAGAACAAAGAAAAGGCTTTTCTAAAAAAGAACGGTTAAAAGTGCAAAAAGTTGTACTCGAGGGGGTTCAGCTTGATCCTGAAATCTATCTTGATCGCTACCCTGACCAATTATCTGGTGGAGAAGCCCAAAGAGTAGGAATTGGTCGTGCATTGGCGGGCAACCCCAAAGTTGTTTTAATGGACGAACCATTCTCTGCTTTAGATCCTGTGGTACGTAAGCAACTACAAGATTTAGTTTTGGATTTACAAAAGAAATTTAAAGTTACCATTTTGTTCGTTACTCATGATATGAATGAAGCAATTCGTATGGGTAATCAAATTGGAGTAGTGCATGAAGGACATCTAGAACAAGTAGGTAAGCCACGTGAAATTTTACAACATCCTGCTACACCATTTGTTAAGCAATTTTTCTCAGGGAGTGAAAGTCACAGCGCTCTAGATCTGGAAACTTTAGTGAAGAGTGAAATTGGGGTAGACGTTAAGTATTATCCAAAAACAGAAACTTTACCCCACTATCATGTTTATAATGTAGAAGATTTAATTAAAGATTGCTCGGACAATCCTGATAAATTATTTGTTGCTGAAACTAATTTTGGTGATTATGTAATTGAACCAAAACAAGTATGGAAGTTTTTGTTAAAGAGGGTGGCGAACAATGATTAAGTCCTTATGGAACATGATTGTGAATAACTATGCTCAGATTTGGGCTACAACATTGGTTCACATCAAAATATCTTTAATTTCATTAGCTATTGCGATGGTAATTGCGATTCCTTTGGCCTTTATGGTAAGAAATCATAAAAAAGCGGCCGGCTTTTTCTTACAAATTGCGGGAATTATTCAAACTATTCCTAGTTTAGCAATTTTGGGTTTACTTTTACCGTTTGTAGGAATCGGGACCACACCAGCAATAATTGCCTTAGTTTTATATGCAATTATGCCAATTTTTCAAAATACTTATTCTGGTTTAACTGGAATTCCAGAGAATTTGAAAGAAGCTGCTACGGCTTTTGGCTTAACCAAATGGAAAAAATTTCAAAAAATGGAATTTCCATTGGCATTTCCAATGATTCTGTCAGGAATTAGAATTGCTTTAGTAATGATTATTGGTACGGCTACTTTAGCAGCTTTAATCGGTGGTGGGGGTCTTGGTACTTATATTTATCAAGGTATTAACTCTAATAATTCAACAGAAGTTTTACTAGGAGCAATTTTATCGGCTTTATTGGCCTTAATATTCTCCTGGTTCTTAAGCTTTATTTCGAAAAATAAAATTCGGACTAAAATTGGTCTTTCAATTATTGCAGTTATCTTGCTTGCCTGGGGTGGGACTAGTGTTTATCAACACTATGTTAAACCCCATACTGAACCTAAAACTACTAAGGTTGAAACTAAGAAGATTATTATCGGTGGAAAAATGGGAACTGAACCAAATCTTTTAATTCATATGTATAAAGATTTGATTGAGGCCAATGATCCACATACTAAAGTAGAATTAAAACCTAACTTTGGAACTACTAACTTTTTATTTAGTGCTTTAGAGACTAATAAAATTGATATTTATCCTGAATTTACAGGTACGGTAATGCAGACCATTATTAAATCTAATAAAAAAACAGGCACTGATCCAAACGCAGTTTACCAACAAGCCAAAAATGACTTGAATAAGCGATATCACATGACTTATTTGAAACCAATGGCTTACCAAAATGGATACGCACTGGCTACGACCCAAAAATTCGCTAAAGATAATAACTTAAAGAAGATTAGTGATTTGAAGCGGGTAAACAAAAAGGTAAATGCTACTTTTGATACTGATTTTGCCAGTCAAAATGATGGCTATCCCGGCTTACAAAAAGTTTACAAATTAGATTTTGCAACAATCAAGAGTACTGACCCAAGTATTCGTTATCAAGCTCTTGAACAAGGAAAATCTAATTTGGTTGATAGTTATACTACCGATCCAGAAGTAAAAAAGGATAATTTGGTATTACTGCAAGATGATATGAAATTCTTCCCACCATATCAAGGGGCACCACTGATGACAAATAAGTTTGCAAAAGAAAATCCAAAGGTTGTAAAAGCACTAAATAAACTTGCTGGTAAGATTACAACTGAACAAATGCAAACAATGAATTATGAAGTAAAATATGAACATAAATCTGTAAGTGAAGTGGCACGTAACTTCTTAATTCAACAAGGATTATTGAAAAAATAAATAATTTCTTTATTAAAAATAACCTGAACTCTAAAGTTTAGGTTATTTTTTTATTATTTTTTAGTTAATTTAATAAAAAATAATTTTTTTAGGTTATTGGCGAAAAAATAAAATGAATAAATCAAGATGAATGTTATATATTTATAGTTTAATTCATTGACATTTAATAGGAGATATTATTTTTAGTAATAAATTTTTTTGAAAGTCATATATTTTGTTATTTAATAAGAGAGAAAATAATTAAAAAACAAAAAATGACTTAATATTACAAGGTTTTGAGCGTATACTTTAACTATAATAACGTGTGTTATATAAAAGAAACTTGAGGGGTAAAACATTCAATGGTTAAAAGAAATAAAAAGAATAAATTGAATAAGAATAATCAATATCAAGATCCATATGAACTTCAAGATGGAAATAATGGATCATATCTTAAAGAAATTGCAGGTTTAACTGCTTTAATCGGTGGTGTGACCGCCGGTGCTGCATTTATGCCTAATGGTCGAGTACATGCTGCTACTAATTCCGTTGATTCTAAGTCGGGAATAGTCGGTTCTATTTCGACATCGGTTGCTGCAGGTTCTAATAGTAAGTTAGATCAAAATAATGCGAGCGTAAGTACTTCACAAAAGCTTAGTCAATCTACTAGTCAAGTTATTTCAAAAAGTGCTTCTTTGTCATTGAGTCAATCAGGCAGTCTTTCCCAATCCTTAAGTCAATCGGAAAGTGCCTTAAGCTCTCTAAGTCTTGCTAAGAATCACAAAAATAGTCAGAGTCTTGCTGCAAACGAAAAAAATGTTGCTCCAGTTTCACGCAATATTCAATCAGCTTCAACAACAAACTCAACAAGTACAAGTTCATCTTTACAAAGTCAAGTTCAAACCTCTACTAGTACTTCAGAAATTCAAGCTTCTTTGTCTAGTTTAAGTAATAATTCATTGACTGCTGGCCAAACTAATAGTTTAGCAGTTGCCATGCAACAAGGACTTCTTACTACTAATTTATTAAGTGTAAATAACAACGTTTTAGCAAATAGTAGTACTAATACTGACCAAGAAGGTACAACTCAATTAGCAAGTGATGCTTATCAAGTTTCGGGTATAAATGCAGGCTGGTCTGCTGGTGCAACCAGTGCAGACCTAGGTTATGCCTATTTAAACTTTACCTTTAAGCCTACTACCACAATTAAAGCAGGGGATTATTTTGATGTACAGTTAGGATTACCAACTCAAAATGGCTTGAAGCTTTATGGTCCTCATTTAGTGGCTAACACTCCAGTTTATGATACTGGTGGAAAAACCCAGGTTGGAACAATCTACGGTGAAGGAACTTATTATAGAGTTGTCTTTAATGAAAATGCTGAATCAATTACTTCTGGTAATAACCAGCCAAATTGGACCTTCAATTTGAAATGGGGCGGAAGTTATGGTTCTCAAAACCCATGGTCTTATAATACAGTCTATCAATATACAGATACTGCAGCCCAAAATTATAAGACTTTCAGTTATACACCTAACAATGACCTCTTAATTAATGGTCAACAATACGCTAGTGGACTTTCACTTCCAGGCCAATATGTTTATGATAAAAGTTTGCTTAATGGGGCGACTTATACTAGTGACCAAATGAGTCAGTCAAATGTTAGACAGTGGACATCAGATGGTAAGGTAGTAATAAATTCAGATTGGACTAATTCTGTGCAAGTTAAAATTGCTACAGCAAACGCCACTGATCCTAGTCAAAATACTAGTACCAATTTTGATATAAATGTTACTGTTGGTAATAATGATTTACTAAACTATCAATGGGTTAGTGATAGTGATTTAGCTGCTAATATTAAAAATGACCTTGCTTCTGGTGTTAAGTGGAATCTTAGCAATGAATTAACCGATAGTAATGGACTATATACTACAGAAAATAGGCAAACAGAAGGACAAATAAAGTCTGATGTTACCGTAACTCATACAGATACTACTTTAGCAGATGGAAGAATTCAACGTACTTATCATGTAGTACTTTCAAATCCGGATGCCCAGTTAAGTGGTGGTTACTATACAGTTTTAACAGTGAGAGCCTCCGATTTTACAATTCCTAGTGATGTAACTTCTTATCAACAAGATAACGATGATAGCATAGTTCAAGGTAATTATGGTTATGCAAATCAACCTAGTAGAAGTGCAAATACATCTAATCAAGTATTGTTAAATGCTTTGATTAATACTGCTGCTCCAGTGGTTAGTGTTCAAAATAATACAACTCATCAAACTGCATTTACTTCTACTCCTGGTTCACTTAATTGGGGAGCAACAATTTCACAGATTGATGGTAGCAATATTTCTAATAGTGTGGATCCTTCAAATACTAGAACGGCTACTCTTGAGTTCGTTAATGACAATGATCCGGCACATCCTATTACTGTTCCTGGTGTAACGAATGCCGTTACTGGGGCTGCTAATACTAAGATTGATTTTAATCAAGCTACTAATACCTTGGCTGAATTAGAAAAACAAGGCTATTCTCTTGAAAAGGTAGTAAATGACCAAACTGGAGAAGTAATTACACCCGGCGATGGGGTTTCACCAACTGATTTAAGTGCTTATAATTATGGTAATTTGGTTAACTCTGCCAATAAGTTTACTGTTTACTTGAAGTTTACCGACCTCGCAAGTATTAGTACTAGTCAAAGTATGAGTACTAGTGCAATTACCAGTAATTCAATTAGTGAAAGTCAAGCAGTAAGTACTAGTCAAAGTATTTCGCAATCAATAGCTGAAAGTGAATCTGCTAGTGATTCAGTAAGTAATAGTGAGAGTTTATATAATTCTATCTCAAGTAGTGACAGTCTAAGTAACTCAGTAAGTATGAGTGAAAGTTTAAGTAACTCAGTAAGCATGAGTGAAAGTTTAAGTAACTCAGTAAGCATGAGTGAAAGCTTGAGTAACTCAGTGTCAATGAGCGAAAGCTTGAGCAACTCAGTATCAATGAGTGAGAGTTTAAGTAACTCAGTAAGCATGAGCGAAAGCTTAAGCAATTCAGTATCAATGAGCGAAAGTTTGAGTAACTCAGTATCAATGAGTGAAAGTTTGAGTAACTCAGTAAGCATGAGCGAAAGCTTAAGTAACTCAGTGTCAATGAGTGAAAGCTTGAGTAACTCAGTAAGCATGAGCGAGAGCTTAAGCAACTCAGTGTCAATGAGTGAGAGTTTGAGCAACTCAGTAAGCATGAGTGAAAGTTTAAGTAACTCAGTGTCAATGAGCGAAAGTTTAAGCAACTCAGTATCAATGAGTGAGAGTTTAAGTAACTCAGTAAGCATGAGCGAAAGCCTAAGCAACTCAGTATCAATGAGTGAAAGCTTAAGCAACTCAGTAAGCATGAGCGAAAGCCTAAGCAACTCAGTGTCAATGAGTGAAAGCTTATCAAACTCAGTGTCAATGAGTGAAAGTTTAAGTAACTCAGTAAGTATGAGTGAAAGTTTAAGCAACTCAGTATCAATGAGCGAGAGCTTGAGTAACTCAGTGTCAATGAGCGAAAGCTTAAGTAACTCAGTATCAATGAGTGAAAGCTTAAGCAACTCAGTAAGCATGAGCGAAAGCCTAA
>JAAVAW010000021.1 GCA_014803905.1 Lactobacillus sp.
AAGGTTGCTGAAGGTTTTAATCAGGATCTTGATTTAACAGGAGTTATCTTAACTAAATTAGATGGTGACACTCGTGGTGGTGCTGCCTTATCAGTAAGAGCAGTTACTGGCTTGCCAATTCTTTTTACGGGACAAGGTGAAAAATTAACGGCCTTGGAACCATTCCATCCTGATCGTATGGCTTCTAGAATTCTTGGCATGGGTGATATGCTTAGTTTAATTGAAAAAGCTCAACAAGATTATGATGCTAAAGAGGCTGAAAAAGTAGCGCAAAAAATGCGTGAAAATACATTTGATTTTAATGACTTTATTGATCAATTAGAACAAGTTCAAAAGATGGGTCCCATTGATCAACTTATCAAAATGATTCCTGGGATGGCTAATAATCCAGCCTTAAAGAATATTTCAATGCCAGAAAAACAAATTGATCATACTAAGGCTATTGTTTATTCAATGACACCAGCCGAAAGAGAAGATCCAGATATTTTGAATCCTTCTAGAAGACGTCGTATTGCTGCTGGATCAGGTATTGCGGTTGCAGAAGTTAACCGGATGATTAAACAATTTAAACAAGCAAAAGATATGATGCAAAAGATGACATCTGGCAATATGAAAGGATTGGAAAATATTCCAGGCATGAATTCTCCGATGGGGAAAATGGCTATGCGATCAATGAGCAAACAATTTAAGAAAAATAAAAAGAAACGAATGAAGAAGATTAAGCGATTCCATTCATAAAAAAATAAAGTGTTAAGGAAAAAACCTTTACACGTATTTTTGGATGTGCTATATTATTTAAGTCAAGAAAATTAGGAGGAAAATAAATGTCTGTTAAAATTCGTATGCGCCGTATGGGCTCAAAGAGAAAACCTTTCTACCGTATCGTTGTTGCTGACTCACGTATGCCACGTGATGGTCGTTTCATCGAAGAAGTAGGTTACTACAACCCACTTACTAACCCTGATGAAGTTAAGCTTGAAGAAGGTAAAATCTTTGATTGGCTTGAAAAGGGTGCACAACCTTCAGATACTGTAAGAAGCTTACTTTCAGATGCTGGTATTATGAAGAGATACCACGATGCAAAATACGGTAAGTAATTACTGATCTTAAAAGAGCTTGGGAGTAAGTCCTAAGCTCTTTTCTTTTTATAATGAGGTTTTTAAATGGATAATTATTTTGAAGTAGGTAAAATTTTAACAACTCATGGTTTAAAAGGAGAAGTTAAAGTTAATCCAATTACTGATTTTATTGAAGAACGTTTTACTCCAGGTACAAACTTATATATTGGAAAAAATGTCAAAGATACTGACATGCAGCCCGTTACCGTAGAAAAGGCAAGAATGCATAAGCAATTTGTCTTAGTAACTTTTTCAGGCATTGATAATATTGATGAGGCTAAAAAAATCTGTGGTGAAATGATTTTTGTTAAAGAAAGTGATCGTCAAGAATTAGAAGATGGGTCGTATTACTATAAAGATATTTTAGAGCTACCAGTTTACGACGCAGAAAGCGGAAAAAAACTAGGAATTTTAACTGACATTGAAACTCCAGGAGCAAATGATATTTGGGAGATTAAACCAGATCAGGGAAAATCTTTCTGGATTCCAAATATTGCTTCAGTTGTCAAAAAGGTTGATTTGGATAATCACCGCATAGAAGTAACTTTACTCGAGGGATTACGCGATGAAGATTAATGTTTTAACTTTATTTCCTGATATGTTTACTCCACTTCAAGTTTCCATGCTAGGACGTGGACTGGAAGATGGAAAATGGGATTTAAACTTAGTTAATTTTAGAGACTTTACAACTGATGTTCATCATCATGTAGATGATACGCCATATGGTGGTGGAGCGGGGATGGTTTTACAAATCATGCCGATCAAAAAGGCCTTAGACTCTTTGAAAGATAAAGGAAAGGTTATTATAACTGCGCCACAAGGGAAAACCTTTAATGAAAAAATGGCGCAGGATTGGTCTAAAGAAGAAAATTTAACTTTTATTTGTGGCCACTATGAAGGTTTCGACCAACGTGTTTATGATTTAGCAGATGAAACAGTATCGATTGGTGACTATGTCTTAACTGGCGGAGAACTGCCGACAATGAGCATGATTGATGCAACAGTACGACTTCTGCCAGGGATTCTAGGAAATGCGGCTTCTCCAGTAGAAGAAAGTTTTTCCCATGGCTTATTAGAATATCCGCAATATACGCGACCAGCTGATTTTGAAGGATTAAAGGTACCAGATGTTTTGACTTCTGGTAATCACCAAAAAATTGCTGAATGGCGTCATCGTGAAGCTTTAAAGACGACCTATCTTAATCGTCCAGATATGCTTGAAAATCGTGAATTAACTAAGGAAGAAGCAAAAATGCTTAAAGAAATTAAGGCTGAATTAGGTAAATAGCATTTACAGGTAAACTTTCATTTGATAAACTATTTCATGTGGTAATTAACCACATGAGTTATGGGTATTCCGCTGGCAGAGGTTGTTTATGAATGCCGTAGAAGGAGAGAAATATAATGGATCCATTAATTCAAGAATTAACAAAAGATCAAATCCGTACCGATTTACCAGACTTTCGTGCTGGTGATACTGTTCGTGTTCACGTACGTGTTGTTGAAGGTAGTCACGAACGTATCCAGATCTTTGAAGGTGTTGTAATTAAGAGAAAGGGTGCTGGTATCAGCGCTACTTACACTGTTCGTAAGATGTCATCAGGTATCGGTGTTGAACGTACTTTCCCAGTAAACGACCCACGTGTTGCTAAAGTTGAAGTTGTACGTCAAGGTCGTGTACGTCGTGCTAAGCTTTACTACTTACGTGATCGTCATGGTAAGGCAGCA
Source organism: Lactobacillus sp. (assembly GCA_014803905.1). Lineage (GTDB taxonomy): Bacteria > Bacillota > Bacilli > Lactobacillales > Lactobacillaceae > Lactobacillus. The sequence continues at coordinate 2,847 of JAAVAW010000021.1, forward strand.
AGAATTGCTGAAAAGCGTCGTAAATAATAAAAATAAAGCTTTCTCAATTGAGAAGGCTTATTTTTTTATACTAATGAAAAGAAAAATCTAAGATATGATTCAAAAAAATGCACAAGTAAAACTAAAATATGACTTAAATAATTTGCATCATGTGGTAGTACAGGCTAGTGCTATTAGTCCTGAGCAGGTTTATGCTTTACAGCTACTTCATCAGCAAACCGATACCGTAGTTTATCGTCATCCTGCTTTTGGGCAAGAGATTGACTTCGGAGATGAAGAACCTATTTTATATTTAAAAAGCAATAATCAAAACTTAGCTGGGGGTCATACTCAAACTTGGATATATTCTGGACGTGAAAATCGCTATTTTGTTGGAGTAAAGCCAAAAAAATTTGGTCATACACTTTGGGATACACAAATTGCTCGTGTTAATTTGGGTGAAGCCGGTGAACAAATTTTTAATAGTAATACCCAGTTACCACGTTTGTCATATCTAAATCGCGCGGGTAAGAGATATCCAGGCAAAAATTTAGTTAGAGTAGAGGCTGCTATATCGCCTGATTTTCAAACTTTTCTAATTGCTAGTATCGATAAAGAACATACCGGATATTTTGCTCTTTATAATTTAGCTGAGATAAATAAGATGCTGGATGGCATTGAGGATAATCCCAAAGATATAAATATTGAAAATTTAACTTGTTTAGATTCTTTTACTATTCCTAATTTTAATAGTAAATACATTGCATCTATTCAAGGCTATGGCATTGATAAAGAAAAAAATATTTATATTTCTAGTCAGCCAAGCCCTAAACAAAATTGGCTGGGATTTGCTATTCAAAGTAGTCCACGAGAAATAGTAAAAATTCCTTGGGGAAGTAAAGTAGCAGATAACTGGGAAGTCATCAATCTAGACAAAGAAAAATTACTAAATATGCGTGGATTTGTGACCGAATTTGAAGGGATACAAGTAATTGATCAAAATCATGCTTATTTAACTGTTGCTTATCATAAGAAATACGGTGCAACTACGCTTTATAGTAAAATATTTGAAATAAAAATAGAAAAATAAAAAAGAGCAATATTGCTCTTTTTTATTTAATCAATATTATTACGGTAAAGTCCTACAACTTTACCTAAAATTTGTACATTATTTAAAATAATTGGTGCCATAGTATCATTTTCTGGTTGAAGACGATAATAATTATCCTCTTTATAAAATCTCTTGACTGTCGCTTCATCTTCATCAGTCATGGCCACTACAATTTCGCCATTATGGGCTGAAGACTGTTTTCTTACGATTACGTTATCACCATCAAGAATTCCTACATTAATCATTGAAGTACCATGAACCCTTAACATGAACAAATCACCGGCATCATTGGCTAAATCAGGTGGAATTGGAAAGTAATCTTCAATATCTTCTACGGCTAATATCGGTTGTCCAGCGGTTACAACACCAATAACAGGAATATCCTTTGGCTTGATTCCCAAAGCATTAAGGCCATCTTGTGTTACTTCAATGGCCCGAGGTTTAGTCGCATCTTTGATAATGTAACCTTTGTTTTCAAGACGTGACAAATGACCGTGAACAGTAGAAGTAGATGATAAGTTAACAGCCGAACAAATTTCTCTAACAGTAGGTGGAAATCCACGATCTTCGACTGTTTCATAAATATATTTTAAAATTTCGAGTTGTTTTGATTCATGTGCTTCAGTCATATTAAACTCCCTCTTATTAATACTATAATTCTATCAAAAAAATTTGTAGATAACAAACAGATGTTCTAGGCACTTATAACTTTTTTTATAGAATTAGATAGGGTAAACTTATTAAAGTAAGAGAGGTGTTTTTGATGGATAAAAAAGAAGAAGAAAAAGTAATTAAAAGAATCAACGAGCTTTATCATACGAGTAAAGAAAGGGAACTTACACCTGAAGAACTTGAAGAAAGAAAGAAGTTACGTGGAGCCTTTCTTGAAAACTTCCGTGCAGGATTTAGACAACAACTTGAAGATACAGTTGTAATCGATAAAGATGGTAAAGAAGTTACTTCTGAAAAAGCCAAAGAAGCACAAAGAAGAAAAGGTTTAAGAAAAGATTAGATTAGTCCTTTAAAAAGGATAGCTTTTTTAGTAAAATTTACTTGTTAGAAATTGGAGGTTTTATCATTATGAATATGGGTTTAGCTATTTTATTAATTATTATTGCCTTGCTTATTGGNCTTATTGCAGGCTTTTATGGTGCAAGAGCATATATGAAGAAGTATTTTCAGGACAACCCTCCAATTAGTGAAGATATGATTGTTGCAATGATGTCGCAAATGGGTCAAAAACCATCAGCAAAAAAAGTAAATCAAGTTATGAATATGATGAAACATCAACAACGCAAGTAAATTTAATCTAATTAATTCACTAATTAAAAAACGAGGGTTTTTTCCCTCGTTTTTTTGTATATATTTATTTTGGAGTGATTTATGAGTATATTTAGTAAATTAGGCTGGTTCTTTAAGTCGGAAAAGAAAAGGTACATCATTGGGGTATTATTTTTAGCATTAACCTCAATCGCCAATTTGGTTCCACCATTGATTTTGGGAAAGATGGCCGATCAATTAGATAAAGGTCATATTAGTGTTGCCTATTATATTTGGTTAATTTTAGCGATAATTGCAGCCGCTTTTTCTTTATATTTATTAAGATACTTTTGGCGTAAACAAATCTGGGGTGGAGCAGCAGTATTAGAAAGAAAATTACGTACCCAATTATTCGAACATTTTATGAACATGGATCGTACCTTCTTTCAACGCCACCGAACTGGAGATTTAATGGCGCATGCTACAAATGATATTACTGCTATTCAAAATGTAGCTGGGGATGGAGTTTTAACTTTAGTTGACTCACTAGTTACTGGCGGCTCCACCATGATCGCAATGATGATTGTAGTTGATTGGCGTTTAACTATTATTGCCTTGCTTCCCTTACCAGTTTTGGCAATTGGTTCGTGGAAGTTAGGAGATCGTTTACATGGAGCTTTTGATAAATCACAAGCGGCTTTTTCACGCCTTAACAATAAAACACAGGAATCTGTTTCTGGTATCAAAGTATTAAAAACTTTTGGTCAAGGAAAAGAGGATACAGCGGCTTTTAATAAAATGGTTGACGAAACAATCGAAATTAATAAAAAAGTTTTTAAATGGGATGCCTTATTTGATCCATTAGCTACTGTAGTCATTGGCGCTACTTATGTAATTACTATTATTTATGGGGGACTTTTAGTATCCAACAATCATCTATCAGTCGGTCAATTAGTTTCTTTTATTGCTTATATAGGGAATATGGTTTGGCCAATGTTTGCGATTGGTTATTTATTTAATATTTTAGAAAGAGGCTCAGCTTCTTATGATCGTGTTGAAAAATTATTAAAAGAAAAGTCTCTAATTACTGATGAAAAGGCCGATCAAAAACTTGATCACCAGGCAATTAAGGGAGATTTAGTTTATGATATTGAATCTTTTGCTTACCCAGATGAGAAGGAAATTCCTGTCCTGCAAAACATCAAATTCAAATTAAAACCAGGACAAACCCTTGGTTTAGTAGGAAAAGTTGGTTCCGGAAAAACGACAATCATTCAATTGCTATTACGAGAATTTGATGATTATCGTGGAGAAATTTCTTTAGGTGGTCACAATATTAAAAATATTCCCCTTAAAACTTATCTTAATGAAATTGCCTATGTGCCACAAAATAATTTCTTATTTTCTACTTCTATTAAAGATAATATTGCTTTTTCTAAACCAAAAACTGATCAGGCAAAAATTGAAACAGCGGCAAGAAAGAGCGATTTGCATGATGATATTTTACAAATGCCGGCCGGTTATGAATCCTTAGTAGGAGAGAATGGCATTTCATTATCAGGTGGTCAAAAGCAAAGAATGTCTATTGCTAGAGCACTTTTAAAAGATAGTCAAATTTTAATTTTAGATGATGCTTTATCAGCAGTAGATGCAAAGACTGAAAAGGCAATTTTGTCCTCGTTAAAGCAAGAACGTCAAGATAAAACCACCTTGATTGCGGCTCATCGTTTAACTTCAGTGATGGATGCGAATTTAATTTTGGTACTTAAAGACGGAAAAATAATTGAAGAGGGAACTCATCAAGAATTACTAGATAAACACGGTTGGTATGAAGAAATGTGGCAAAAACAAGAATTAAGTAGTGAGGCGGGTGAAAAATTGGATGAATAATGAAAAGAATGAATCAATTTGGGCCAAAGAAATTCCTTTTAAAGAACAAATGGGAATTTTTAAACGCTTAATGACTTATGTAAAACCCTTTAAATTTGAAATTGGTTTGGCTTTAATTGGTGCTTTTCTCGTTAGCGTTATAAATATGTTGTTACCGCGTGGATTGCAATATTTTCTAGATCATTTTTTGTTAAAACAAAGTGCAACTTTACAAATAATTCTTTGGGCCGGTTTTCTTTATGGTCTAGGTTCAATTTTAAAGGCAGTTATTCAATTTACTTATGAATATTTCTATGCTTTGGGTTCAGAAAAAACATTAGAAAGTGTGCGTAAAGCACTTTATAAGAAATTACATACTTTAGGCATGCGGTATTTTGATCAAACACCTGCTGGATCAATTGTTTCAAGAGTTACCAATGATACGATGACCCTAAGCAATTTTTTGTCTGTTTTATCTGGGGTAGTTATTGGAATTTTTTCTATTGTAACTGCCTTTGTAGCGATGTTTTTAACTAATCATGTCGCCGCGTGGATTGTTTTAGCCTTTTTACCTATTTTGGGTATTGTTTTTTGGCTTTATGCACGACATAGTTCCAAACTTTATCGTAATTATCGCGAAAGACTAAGTCGTATCAATACTAACTTAAATGAATCAATTGAAGGAGTTTCCTTAATTCAACAGTTTAATCAAGAAGAACGTAAAGAAGGAGAATTTGAAGATGAGAACGGTTCACTCATGCGAACGCGTTTTAATATGATCAGAATCAATTCTTTACTTTTGTCACCATTAACCAGTCTTTTATATTCTTTGGCTTTAGCCGCAACTTTAATGTACTTTGGTTTTCCACTTAGAGAAACCTTTGTACCAGCTGGTGTAGTTTATGCGTTTTCTCAATATGTATCAGCTTTCTTCAATCCAATTTCACAAATGATGGATACAATGACCATGTTTCAAGATGGTATTGTTGCTGGAAAAAGAATCTTTGGAATTTTGGATGAAACTGAATATGAGCCAAAACAACATGCAGACCCCAACTTGACAATTAGCCAAGGTAAAATTGAATTCAAACATGTTAGTTTTTCTTACGATGGAAAAAATGAAATTTTGCATGATATTTCCTTTACGGTAAATCCAGGAGAGACTTTGGGTATTGTAGGACATACTGGATCAGGGAAAAGTTCAATCATCAATGTAATGTTGCGTTTTTATGAATTTGGTAAGGGTGAAATTTTAATTGATGGTGTCGATATTAGAAAATATTCTAAGGCTGAATTAAGAAAGAAATTAGGCTTAGTTTTGCAGGAGCCATTTATGTTTTTTGGCGATATTAATTCTAATATCCGTTTATATAATAGTGAGATTTCTGATACGCAAATTAAGGATGCAGCTAAGACTGTTCAGGCTGATCAATTTATTGAAAAAATGCCTGGTAAATATCATGCCAAAGTTAATGAAGGTGGCGACGAACTAAGCCAAGGTGAAAAGCAATTAATTTCTTTTGCTAGAACTTTAGTTACTGATCCGAAGATTTTAGTTTTAGATGAAGCGACCGCAAATGTTGATACGGAAACGGAATCAATGATTCAAGCTGGACTTAAAAAATTACGTCAAGGTAGAACNACGCTNGCTATTGCTCACCGTCTTTCTACAATTGCAGATGCTGATCAAATCATTGTACTTGATAAGGGAAGGATTGTAGAAAGGGGTACTCATCAAGAATTACTCGATAAAAAAGGGTATTATTACAATCTTTATACTTTGCAACAAAATAGTGAAGATATTCAAGANTAAACAAAAAAGGCATAGATGTTTTTTCATCTATGCCTTTTTACTTTAGAGATTTATGAATTACTTATCGTTTAACATGTAATCACGAGTCATTGGTAGTAATTTACCTGAAGGACCCTTAGTTAAAAGATATTGCATAACATCAATGTTNCCTGATTCAAATGAAGCAGCACATGCTTGAAGATACATATCCCACATACGTGTGAAACGTTCACCCATCTTTTCTTGAACTTGATCACGAACCTTGTTAAAGTTAGCATCCCAAATTTCAAGAGTACGTTGATAGTGACGACGGAGTGATTCCATGTCAGCAATTTGCAAGTGAGCNTCTTCGATACGACNAATAATTTCTACTANNCCAGGAATGTAACCNCCTGGGAAAATATATTTATCAATCNAGGCATTAGTAGCACCACCTTGTTGGCGAGTAATACCGTGAATTAAAGCAACACCGTTAGGAACTAAATATTTAGCTACGTCATCGAAATATTCACCTAAGTTTTCGGAACCTACGTGTTCGAACATACCAACAGAAGTAACATAATCAAATTGACGGTCACCAAGTTCACGGTAATCTTCAAGTAAGACTTCTGCTTGATCTTCAAGTCCCATATCCTTAATTCTCTTAGATACTAGATCGTATTGTTCTTGACTCAAGGTTACACCAGTAACTTTTAAGTCATATTCTTTAGCAGCGGTTAACATCAAGGTTCCCCAACCACAACCAATATCTAATAAAGTTTTACCTTTTTCTGGGTTTAATTTTTGTAAAATATGATGAATTTTAGCCATTTGGGCAGCTTCTAAATCATCTTTATTACCATTAGTAAAGTAGGCACATGAATAAGTTAAGGTAGGATCCAACCATAATTCATAAAAATCATTTCCGATATCATAGTGACTTTGGACGTCTTCCTGACTTTGCTTTTCGGTATGCTTTTGTTTTGGTAAGAATTTCTTAAATTTTGAGTTATAGAAGAAACTATCGGCACTTTCATAAGCAGCTTCAATCAAGTCCTGAATTGAACCCTTGATTTCAATATCCTTATCCATGAATGCTTCTCCTAAAGCTAAGGAAGCATTAGAGGTAATATTTTTAATTGGAATTTTCTTATTAAAAATAATCTCTATTTCTGGATTGCCATCACCATAAACTTCTGATTTGCCATCCCAATAAGTAACCTTAATAGGGATGTTAAAGGAGTGTTTTAACATGGTTTTGTAAAATGTTTTTTCTAGCATTAATTTATCTCCTTAAATTTAATTAACTAAATTATTTTAACACAAAACCCGTTATCTAGAATAACGGGTTAAGAGATTAATTACTTAGGAATGTATTTAAAATTAGGATTTTCTTCTTTGTCAAGTTTATCCCATGCTTTTTCAAGTTCTTGATAAAGTGTTGGAACGGTTTCTTTATTAACTTTTTCTTTTTTAGGAATATAGATAGGATCACCAAAACAGATATGCATTGGTTCACGTTTTAAAACTCCCTTAAAAGTAAGAGGTCCTTGATAAACTACAGGTACCAAAGGTTTTTGTGACATTTTGGCAATGACGAAGGCACCACTTTTTAATTCAGCCGAATGTCTTGTACCAGAAGGAAACATGATTAAAGATAAGTCTGAATTTTTTAGTCCCTTAACTGGTATTTTTATTGCCGAAGTACCGGGATGTTTACGGTCAACAGCAAAGGCATGAGAATGATCTAAAATAAATCTTAAAATAGGATTCTTAAATAATTCCTTTTTTGCCATGAACATAAATTCTTTTGGACGAGCTGCATAGGCAAATAAAACTGGTTCCCACCAATTGCGGTGAGGAGCAACTAGTATATAATTTCCATCAGGAATTCGATCTTTATGTTGAACATCTAAATGTCCATTAAGTAGCCAAATTAAGAAACGAACTACTTGACGTGCAAAGCGATAAAACATAAATCAACCTCCATTTTCATGTATAGTATTATACAGCACAATTTATAAAAGAGGGATTAAGTATGACACTTTTAAAAGAGAATGAACGAATTGATTATCTTTATAATGATGATTTAGGAATTATTCAATCAAAAGATGCCTTTAATGTCACGCTAGATAGTATTTTTTTGGCTCATTTCGCCAAAGAAAAAGTAAAAGATAAAAATAAAATAGTAGATTTATGTAGTGGTAATGGTGCCGTGAGTTTATATATGTCATATTTTAATCGGGCTCACTATGATGCTGTCGAAATTCAAACTGAAATTGCTGATCAA
>JAAVAW010000022.1 GCA_014803905.1 Lactobacillus sp.
AAATCCGGCTTTAATTTTAAAATCTGATGGTTCTAGCCTTTACATGACACGTGATTTAGCAGCTGCTATGTATCGTAAAAATGAATATGATTTTGTTATGTCCCTTTATGTGGTAGGTAATGAACAAGGAGAACACTTCGAACAAATGAAGAAAGTTCTCAAAAAAATGGGTTATGATTGGGCCGATAATATTCATCACATTCCATTTGGTCTTATTACCCAAGGTGGTAAAAAACTTTCGACTAGAAAAGGAAATGTTGTTTTCTTAGATCAAGTATTACAAGATGCTGTAAATTTGGCACATAAACAAATTGAAGAAAAAAATCCAGATTTACAAAATAAGGATCAAGTTGCACATGATGTTGGTGTAGGGGCCGTTATTTTCCATGATTTGAAGAATGATCGTCGAGATAACTTTGACTTTGAGCTTGAAGAAGTTGTGCGTTTTGAAGGTGATACTGGTCCTTACGTGCAATATACTAATGCTCGTGCACAAAGTATCTTACGTAAGGCAAACCATGAAATAACTGTGGATAATTTAACTCTCACGGATAACCAGGCATTTGCCGTAGCCAAGCAATTAGCAGATTTCCCAGCAGTAGTTGCTAAAGCTGCAGAAAAATTTGAACCTTCAATTATTGCTAAATATGCGCTTAGTTTAAGTAAAAAATTTAACAAATATTATGCTAATGTACGTATCTTAGATGAAGATGATCAATTAAATGCACGTTTGGCTCTTGTACAAGCTACTTCTATTGTTTTGACCGAAGCATTACGACTTTTGGGTGTAAACGCTCCAAAAGAAATGTAATTTTCTAAATTAAATGGTGCGAAAGTATGTTAATTTTTGCACTAATGGGTTAAACTAAAGTTGTACAAGAAATTAGGAGGTATTTTATAATGGCTTATTTTGTAAACGGTAACGAAATTTTTAAAGCTGCTCGTAAAAACCATTACGCTGTAGGTGCTTACAACACTAACAACCTTGAATGGACTCGTGCATTATTAAAGGGTGCTAAGGAAACTAGAACTCCATTATTGATTCAAGTTTCTACTGGTGCTGCTAAGTACATGGGTGGTTACAAGACTGTTAAGGATCTTGTTGAAAACGAAATGGATAACATGGATATCGATGTACCAGTTATCTTAAACTTAGACCACGGTGACTATGAATCAGCTAAGGAATGTATTGCACTTGGCTACTCATCAGTTATGTTTGATGGTCACAACCTTCCAGTTGAAGAAAACTTAGAAAAGACTAAAGAAATCATCAGATTAGCTCACGAAAGAGGAATTTCTGTTGAAGCTGAAATTGGTAAGATTGGTGAAAACCAAGGTGCCGATGGCGGTGAATTAGCTTCTGTTGAAGATGCTAAGAAGTTCGTTGCAGCTGGTGTTGATAAACTTGCTTGTGGTATTGGTAACATCCACGGTGTTTACCCAGAAGGCTGGAAAGGCTTGAACTTTGATCGTTTGAAGGAAATTGCTGAAGCTGTTCCTGATACTCCACTTGTTTTACACGGTGGTTCAGGTATTCCTCAAGATCAAATTGAAAAGGCAATTTCTTTAGGTATTGCTAAGATCAACATTAACACTGAATTCCAATTAGCATTCCAAGCTGCTACTCGTAAGTACATCGAAGAAAAGATGGACTTAGATAAGGGTAACAAGGGTTATGACCCTCGTAAGCTTTTAAGAGCTGGTACTGATGCTATTACTGATTCTATGAAGGAAATGATTTCATGGATGGGTACTGCTCCAATTGATTCAAAAGAATCATCAGTTCACTTTGATGAAGCTTCATTAAACGAAGAATAATTCAATTTTAATAGTAAAAAACCTCAGGTGTTTTCCTGAGGTTTTTTTTATTTTATAAAGTGACTTGTATCTTTTTAAAGGAAAAAGGCGCTTGGAATGTAAGACGATAAGCCTCAAGAGCCAAGAAATCGCCCTTTTGATAGTTTGAATTATAAAGTGGATCGCCAATAATTGGACAGTCGATACTTGCCAAATGAACTCGAATCTGATGAGTACGTCCTGTTCCTAATTGAATAGCCAATTTAGATTTAGTACCACAAGTTTTGATAACTTGATAATGCGTGATGGCTGGTAGACCGTCCATTCTTATCATTCTTTTTCTTTGGTCTGTGGGATCTGCACCGATAGGGGACTTAATAATACCTTGTTCATCTTTTAGTTGTTTGTTGTTAACCCAAGCAAAATATTCACGATTTAAGGTTTTATTTGTAAGTTGTCGATTTAAGATAGGTACAACGGCTGGATTTTTTGCAACTAATAATAAACCGTGTGTTAACATATCTAAACGATGGACAATATAAGGTGAACTATGCAAATAAGTGGCACAATCGTTTAAGGCCGTATTGGTTTCCCTTAAATTAGGATGAGTTTTCTGACCACTAGGTTTATTGATAACTAAAATATTTCTATCTTCATAAACTATATCAGGAATCTTTCCACTAGGTAGATAGGGATGTTGAAGAGTTTCAACGTGATCTAAAGTAATTTGGATTTTGTCTCCAGCTTTAACTAAAAAATTTAAAGGAAGATAGTGATCATTTATTAATATTTTTTTCTCGGTACGTAAAAAATGGCGCCATTTGCGAGGAAGTAATAGTTGACGCATTAAAGTATCAACCGTTATTGGAGGAAAGTCATTGGGGTAAGTTAAACTAAAGTTATATTCTTTCATTTTGATTTTTTATTAAAATTAAATTATATGAAACTCGCTTTCTACTAATTATGCTAAAATCAACATATTGATTTAATTAAGGAGAAGCATTAATGCATTCGGAAAAACAAAGTTTTGCACACAGTCTCTGGGTGCATCTTAAAAATTTTAATCATCGTTTTCAAATTATTCGATGGTTAATTCTTATTGTGTTAACTTTATTTTTATTTGTTTGTACTTATTATACCGTTAAAGTAAAAACTTCCAATATTCCTGATTTAAAAGCATCATTGGCTACAACAACAGCAATTTATGATGATAAAGGAAAACAGGCAGGAGAACTTTATTCACAAAAGGGATCTTTTGTAGAATTAGATAAAATTTCACCATATATTCAAAATGCTGTTATCTCTACTGAAGATCGTACTTTTTATACTAATCCTGGTTTTAGTGTAAAAGGGATGGCACGAGCAGCGGTAGGTGGTATTATTCACCACGGTATTGTTGGTGGTGGATCAACATTAACACAACAATTAGCTAAAAATGCCCTGTTAACCCAGCAACAAACTTTTTCTAGAAAATTTGAAGAATTATTTTTTGCTATTGAAATAAATCACACTTATTCTAAAAAAGACATTTTAACCATGTATTTAAATAATGCTTATTTTGGTAATGGAGTATGGGGTGTGCAAGATGCATCACGTCGTTATTTTGGTAAAAATGCTTCTGATGTAACTTTAAGTGAAGCTGCTACACTTGCAGGGATGTTAAAAAATCCAAGTGGTTATAATCCCATTGATCATATGGAAAATGCCCTTAATCGACGGAATGTAGTACTGGGCTTAATGAAAGATAATCATAAAATTACTGCCACTCAAGAAAAAGCGGCTCAAGATACTAGTTTAACTTTAAATAATACTTTTAAACAAAAAGATGGTTATCGTTATCCTTACTTTTTTGATGCCGTAGTTGACGAGGCTATTAATCGCTATGGTTTAAAAGAAGAAGATGTGATGAATAAAGGATTGAAGATTTACACTACCTTGGATACAAATTATCAAACTGCGATGCAAAATAGTTTTGATAATAGTGCTAATTTCCCTACTAATGCAATGGATGGAACTAAAGTACAAGGTGCAAGTGTAGCTTTAGATCCAAAAACAGGAGCGGTTAGAGCAATTGTTGGAGGAAGAGGCAATCATGTCTTTAGAGGTTATAATCGTGCCACACAAATGAAACGACAACCAGGATCAAGTATTAAACCGTTGGCTGTTTATGCTCCAGCTCTCCAAAATGGTTATCATTATGATTCAAAGCTTTCTAACAAATTACAAACTTTTGGTAAAAATAATTATGAGCCTCATAATGTGGATAATGAATATTCAAATACTATTCCAATGTATCAAGCGGTAGCTGAAAGTAAAAATGTGCCAGCAGTATGGTTATTAGATAAAATTGGTGTAAATAAAGGTGTTCAATCGGTTGAAAACTTCGGTATTCATGTGGATAAAAAAGATCAGAATCTTGCTTTAGCACTTGGCGGTTTATCAACTGGAGTATCTCCTCTTCAAATGGCTGAAGCATATAGCGCCTTTGCTAATAAGGGAAATAGACCGAATGATAACTATTTTATTACTAAAATAACCGATGCAAATGGCAAAGTGATTGCCCAAAACAACAATACCGGATCGCATCGTATTATTTCAGAAGACACAGCAAAAGAAATGACTTCGATGTTATTAGGAGTATTTGAAAATGGAACCGCTCAATCTGCGAAACCAGCAGATTATAAAGTAGCTGGAAAAACCGGATCAACTGAAGTACCGGACTCTTATGGCTTTGGTACAAAAGATCAATGGCTAGTAGGTTATACACCTGACATTGTAGTTTCTACTTGGGTTGGATTTGATAAAACTGATGAAGAGCATTATATGCACGGTGTTTCTGAAACCGGAGTTACGCGCTTGTATCGTTCAGAAATGGAAAATATTTTGCCTTATACTCCACAAACCCAATTTACTGAAAAAAATCCTTTAGAAATAAATAGGGAGGCCGGTAATGATAAAAACTGGTTAAATCAATTTAATAATCAAGTAAAAAAGGGAATGGATGATGCTGGGTCAAAAGTAAATGAATGGTATAATAATATAAAAGGATTCTTCGGAAATTAAAAATTAGGAGATAATACTATGGTAAATATATATGATGATGCTAATAAGTTAGCAGAAGATTTAAAAGAAACTCCAGAATATCAGGCTTTACAAAAGACCATCGCAGAAGTGAAAAACAATGAAGAAAGTTTAAAACTTTATCAAAGAATGGATCAATTACAGCGTAAAATTATGGCAGTTCAACAAGCCGGACAGCCAATGACTGATGAGTTAAAAAAGGAATACGAAGAGGTTAATAAGGCTGTTTCTAATAGTGAAATTTTGAAGAAAATGATTACTGAAGAACAAAAGGTTTATAAACTAATTAATGATGTTCAACAAAGCTTTACGAGTTCAATCGGTGATTTATATAAGGAATTAGCAAAATAAATAATTATGAAATTTATTCATTTAGCTGATGCGCACTTAGATAGTCCTTTCTTAGGGCTATCTTTTTTGCCTTCTACACAATTTGATGAAATAAGAAAAACAACGCAAGAGTCTTTTACAAAAATAGTAGATGGAGCAATTAAAAATGATGTAGATTTAGTTTTAATTGCTGGCGATACTTTTGACTCGATTCATCCTAGTCCACAAAGCCAAATTTTTTTAAATAACCAACTCCAACGATTAGTTGAACACAAAATTCAAACAGTAATGATTTTGGGAAATCATGATTATATTAATCCACAAGAATTATTATTACCACAATCGTCATATTTTAAGTTACTAGGAAAAAATCAAACTGTTGAACAAATAGAATTAATAACAAGGACCGGATTTAAGTATCGAGTAGTAGGATTTTCTTATCAAGAAAATCATATTGAAACAGATAAAGTTTTAGATTTTCCTTCTAAACAAGATTCTGTTTTTACTTTTGGGTTAATGCACGCTGGTCAAAAAATGGGGAATAAGCAGCAAGATACTTATGCGCCATTTACTTTAGCAGAAGTAAAAGATTTAAATTATGATTACTTTGCTTTGGGTCATATTCATTTACGCCAAATCTTAAGCGAAAGACCATTAGTTGTTTATAGTGGAAATATTCAAGGACGCCATATAAATGAAAGTGGTGCCAAAGGATACGAGCTAGGAAAAATTGATGAAGAAAGTTATCAAGTAAAAATAGAATTTGTTCCAACTGCACCATTAATCTGGCAAAGAGTAAAGGTTACAATCGGTCAGGCTATTAATCAAACAGATTTAATTCATCTAATTCAGAATGCTTTAAATGAGCAAGCTAAACAAGAAACTTTGTTTGCACTTGAAATTTATGGGGCACAATATTTAAGNGAAGAGGAACTTGAATTTATTAAAGATGCCGAGAGNTGGGCTCAAATATCACAAAAATTAAATTTTGGATCGCAGTTAGTAAANGTTTATTTTAAAGATGATGAAGTTCTTAGTTTAAATCCAAGCGATAAGGAAGCTTTTAATGAGGCTAAAAATGAAGTACTAACAAATGAATCCTTGAAAAAAATGGGAAAAACCTTATCGAAAAAAAATAGTAATACTAATTCAATNTTTGANAATGAANNCTTTTTGAATGAAATTCGTGATTTGGCAAAAGTTAAATTAGGACGAGAGCTAAAGGGTTTTAATGATGAGATTAAATAAAATAGAAATCATTCATTTNGGAAAACTAAATAATTTAACTATTAAGTTGGATAAAAAACTAGATGTATTTTTAGGAAATAATGAAGCCGGAAAAAGTACGATTGTTGCTTTTATTAAACAAGTNCTTTTCGGATTTCATTTGAAATCGAAAAAATCTAAATTTTTTGAAGATTATTTCCCTTTGAATCATGTNAGTCCAATGGGAGGAAGCNTGTTTTTCCAANNNGGNACNGATGAATATGTTTTNCAACGNNTTTATGCNAAGGGTGATCCTAAAAAAGGAGTTCTTACTGTTACTTTAAATGGTCAAGAAGTACCTAACTCTGTTTTTTATGATCATATAAAAAATATNGATGATAATTTTTATACTGACTCTTTTATTTTTAATCAGGATCTTTTAGCAGAAATTGTTGGATTAAATGAAAATGAANTGGTAGAAAGAATTTATTTTTTAGGAGCTTCGCAAAGNAGTCAATTACTTAATTTACGAGATAAATATGCTGATGAGGCNGGTAAATTATTCAAACCTACTGGTAAAAGACCAATTATTAATCAATTATTGACTAAAATTGAAGCACAAGAAGANAAAGTTAANGCNGCAAGTAATGAATATGAAGAATATAAAAGCTTAACCCAAGAAAAAAANAAATTATTAAATAAGCTNAATGAGCTTCAANAAGGGCNGGACCAATTAAAGCAAAANCAACAAAATTTAGAATTACTTAAAACTAAGGAAAAAAATTTTAAGGAATATCAGAATTTAAAACAAGAATATCAGCCAATAACATTTTCTCAAGAACTTTTTGATCAAGTAAAAAATCTTACCTATGAAATTAACCAAGAAAAAGAAAAGTTAAATAGCGTAAAAAGTGAGTTGAGTAAACTAGAGGAAAAAAGTTNACAAATTAACTTGGAAGAAGCGCAAAATTTACTTGATCAAAGACCTGAGTTTTTACAGTGGGAAAGTGAACTAANTAATTTAAACAATCNGGTTAAGCNATTAGAAGATGATATAAATCGAATTAAAACGTATCAACCAGAACTTAACCAATTAGTAAAATTTGATAATCAGGATTTAGCGCAATTAAAACAAGATTATCAACANGCTAAGCANGAAAGCNAGCAANCTNTCANTTCAATTAATGTTCTTCCGGTTGCAATTAGTGGTTTAGTTTTAGTAATAGGATTAATTATCATTTTTGCGCAAAGTAATTTTNTTGTTGGNGNCTTANTAGTACTTGCTGGAATTATTGCGGGANTATATTTTTTAAAACCACAAGCACCTTCNANGGTTNATCAAGATCAATTTAAGNAAAAATATTCTTTTGANATAGTTAATTTTGATTTAGATAGTAGCTTGAACCAGNTAATGCTTTTGATGGGAAAACAACAAGAATTAGATAATAATCAAAATTTAATCAATGATTTAAATCAAAAAGTAAANACTTTTATTTCTCGGTTAGCAATCTTTTTGAATCAAGAATTAGTTAATAANGATCAAGTATTAACNGGANTAAATTCCCTTCAAAAAAGGATNCAAGATCAAAAAGACAAAACTTTTATACAACAGAATTTAGTTAAACAANTTAATGAATTAGAAATAATAATTAAAGATAAGGAACAAGCAATAAGTAAGTTATTATTAGAGAGTAATACTAAATCGNTTGATGAACTTAAGTCACGTCGAACTGAATATTTAAAACAAGAAAAAATAAAATTAAAACTTGAAACCTTACAAAATAATCTTGGAAATGATTTAGNAGAGCTAAAAAAATATCATCAAGATAAGCAAATAAATGATAATTTAACTAAGGTTACTACGGAAATTAAAAAACAAAATCAATTAATAAATCAACAACAACAAATTTTAGCTGATATTANGGCAAAGCAAAATAATTTNGTTGATTCAAATGAGGTAATGAATCAAAACCAAGAATTAGCTAATTTGCGTGCNCANCTTGAAAGTGAAAGTATCGATTATATGTCTAATTTAGTAGTTGCCGCTTGGATTAATCGAAGTTTAGATATTGCTTCTAATGAAAGATTTCCTAAAATGCTTCAAAGTGCAAAAAAATTTTTTACTTTATTAACAAATGGGCGCTATGTTGACATTAATTTTGAAAAAGATTTAACAGTTAAAAATAAAGATAATAAAAAATATAAAGTACAATACTTATCACGTGGCACAAGTGAACAACTATATTTTGCTTTAAAATTAGCTTTTGTTGAGCAAATTGCGGATGAAATTGCTTTGCCTATTCTAATTGATGATGCATTTGTAAATTTTGATCAACAGAGAATCGATAATATTATTAAACTTTTAACTTTATTGACAAAGCACTCTCAAGTACTTATCTTTACCCAACGAGAAGAATTGGCTCAAGCATTAAATTGTAAAGTAATAAATTTAAATCAGGAGAATTAAATGAGAAAAAGACTGATGGAATATAATGATGGCGAAGAAATGGAAATCGTTGTCATGATTAAAGAATCAAAAATGCGTACTAGTAAAAATGGAAAACCATATTTAATTCTGAATTTTAGTGATGATAGTGGCACGATTAGAGGAAATTACTGGGATGCAACGAAAGAAGATGCCGCTAGATTTCCATCGGGAACAGTCGTAGAATTAAACGGAAAAAGAGAAGAATATCAGGATCACCCGCAAATAAAAATATATTCAATTCGTGTTATTGGTGAAAATGAGGGGTATGACTTTGGTCAATTTGTCAAATCCGCACCGATTAAAAAGGAAAGTTTAGAAGAAACTATTAATAAACGAGTTTTTGAGATTTTGAATCCAACTTGGAATCGTATTGTGAGATATTTATTGAAAAAATGGAATACGGAATTTTTTACTTTTCCAGCGGGAAAAACTAATCACCATGCAGTAAAAAGTGGTTTGGCCTTTCATACTGTAACAATGTTGCAAGATGCAGAGGGGATTGCGAATACCTATCCTCAAGTAAATCGTTCTTTATTGTATGCGGGATGTATCTTACATGATATGGGCAAAGTATTAGAATTATCAGGACCTGTAGCAACCAAATATACAACAGAAGGTAATTTAATTGGTCATTTGGTTTTAATTGATGAGCAAATTGTTTTGGCTGCTAAAGAACTTAAAATTGATAGTGAATCTGAGGATCTCTTACTACTACGTCATATGGTTCTTTCTCATCATGGCTTACCTGAATATGGAGCAGCTCGCCGTCCAGCTTTATTAGAAGCAGAATTACTTCATATGATTGATAATTTAGATGCAACTGTTTATGCTATCACCAATGCCCTCCAATATACAAAACCCGGTAGTTTTACTGATGTTATTGCTTCACAAGATAACCGTAGATTTTATCGGCCTAAAAATGATGAGGCTTTAGATAAAGCAAAAAAATTAGAATAAATATAGGCAATAAAGGCCAGAAGGAATTTTTCTTCTGGCCTTTATTTATTACTTGACACTTTAATAGAAAAGCAAGTAGACTTGTGATAATAATTTTTTACAAAGGAGAATTTTAACGTATGAAAGCAATTTTATCGGTAATTGGTCAAGACAAAGTTGGCATAATCGCACGTGTTAGTAACTTATTAGCAGAAAATAAAATTAATATTTTGGATGTATCTCAAACCATTATGGAAAGAGAATTTGTGATGATGATGTCCTTGGCATTACCTGAAGAAATAGACTTTCAAGAATTAACTAGAAAATTTAATAAATTAGGTGAAGAATTAGACATAGAAATAAATCTTCGCAATTCTAAGCTTTATGAAGCAATGCATACGCTTGATTAGAGGAGAAGCTATGGACTCACAACAAATTTATGAAACAAGTCATATGATTAGTAGTGAAAACCTTGATATTAGAACAATTACAATGGGAATTTCACTTCTTGATTGTATTGATAGTGATAGTGATCGTGCATGTAAAAAAATTTATGACAAGATAACTACGAAGGCTAAAGAGTTAGTTAAAGTAGGACAGCAAATTGAAACAGAATATGGAATTCCAATTGCAAATAAAAGAATTGCCGTAACACCAATTTCACTAATTGCGGCAGCAAGTGGTGATCATGACTATGTTAAATATGCTAAGACTTTAGATCGTGCGGCTCGGACTCTAGGAGTAGATTTTATTGGTGGTTTTAGCGCGTTAGTACAAAAGGGATTCCAAAATGGAGATAGAGTATTAATTGATTCGCTTCCACAATCCCTTGCTGAAACAAATTATGTTTGTGCTTCAGTTAATGTTGGTTCTACCAGAAGTGGGATTAATATGGACGCGGTTAAAAAAATGGGACAGGTAGTAATCGATAGTGCCAATCGTGACTATATGACTAATACAAAATTAGTAATATTTTGTAATGCCGTTGAAGATAATCCATTTATGGCTGGTGGCTTTCACGGAGTGAGTGAGCCTGATGTAGTAATTAATGTTGGAGTTTCGGGTCCAGGAGTAGTTAAGACGGCTTTAGAAAAAGTAGCTGGCAATTCCATGGATGTTGTAGCCGAAACTATTAAAAAAACTGCTTTTAAAGTTACACGAATGGGTCAATTAGTTGGTAGTGTTGCGGCAGAAAAATTAGGTGTTCCTTTTGGAATAGTTGATCTTTCCTTAGCACCAACGGCTGCGGCTGGAGATTCAGTAGCTGAAGTATTAGAAGAAATTGGTGTTTCTCAAGTGGGGGCTCACGGAACAACTGCTGCGCTAGCAATGCTAAATGATGCCGTTAAAAAAGGTGGCTTAATGGCCTGCAATCATGTTGGTGGATTATCTGGTGCCTTTATTCCAGTTTCAGAAGATGCAGGGATGATTAAGGCGGTAGAAAATGGCATACTTAATGTTTCTAAATTAGAAGCAATGACGGCGGTATGTTCGGTTGGATTAGATATGATAGCCATCCCTGGTGATACTCCAGCCTCAACGATTAGTGGAATGATCGCGGATGAAGCGGCTATTGGTATGATTAATAATAAAACCACTGCAGTGAGAGTAATTCCCGTCCCAGGTAAAAAAATTGGAGAAACGGTAGAATTTGGTGGGTTACTTGGTCATGCACCAATTATGTCAATCAGTAATGCGGATAGTAGTAAAATGATCAATCGTGGTGGCTTAATTCCAGCCCCAGTTCATAGTTTTAAAAACTAATTTATTAGATAAACAAAAAAGACTCGATTTTAAAATCGAGTCTTTTTTCTTCAAAATTATTTTACATTCGAAGTAATGTATTTAGTTAATACGTCTTTCAAGTCATTATCTTTAATTGAAACATCAGCTTGTTTTAATACAGTAGAAAGAACGCTTTGCATAGTAGTTTGATCCTGGGCCATCTTATCGTAAATTTGATTATCAATTTCTTTCTTATGATCTTTCAAGCTGCCTTTAGATGGCTTATTAATCATTTTGATTATATCGTAACCATATTCAGTCTTAACAGGAGTCTTAGTATATTCACCATTATTAAGTTTAAGAGCTGCCTTCTTGAAAGAAGAATCTAAAGAACTATCAGAAGAATCAAATTTTGGTAACTTACCGCCTTTTTTCTTAGTAGCAGTATCAGTTGAATATTTCTTAGCTAATGAATCAAACTTAGCACCATCATTTAATTGTTTGATAATGTCTTCAGCGGTACTCTTCTTAGAAACAAGAATATGTTGAACTTGAACATCTGGCTGGTAATCTTTCCAAGCCTTTTCCTCTTGTTTTTTGGTAATCTTTTTAGTATGCTTAAGGGCTTCAGTCATTAAAAGATTTGTTTTAATGCTTTCTTTGTAAGTTGATTGAGTTAGACCTTGTTGTTGTAAAACAGCATCAAATTGTGAACCATATTGTTTCTTAGTCTTATCAAATTCTTTATTAACTTGTTTATTAGAAACATATTTTCCATATTGTTCTTCTAAAACATTATTAACAATCATTGTAGCTAATTCAGACTGACCAGCTTCAGACTTTTTCATCTTATCGTAATATTGTTGTTGGGTGATTTTACCACCTTTATAACTAACAACAGTCTTGCTGCTTGAACAAGCTGTTGTACCAAGAGCAATACCTGCAAATGCCGCAATAGCTGCAACTTTTTTCCATGTCTTTTTCATATAAATAAATCTCCGTTTACTTAATAATTTACATTGACAAATATAACATAAAAAAGTCCTTATGCCCAAAAAAGCATAAAGACTTTAATAATTATTCACAAAATATACATAAAAATTATCAAAAACTAATCAAAATCTTCAATAGTTTTATTAATTTGCTTAAGATCTGACTTTATATTTTTGATATTGGGTTTAATAGAAACCTGGAAATTTTTTAAACTTTCTTCAATAGAAGAGAGTGTTTTAAAGGTCTGAGGTAATTGGTTGGTTAAAGTGTTTAAATTAATTTTAGTTGCTTTAATACCTTCTGAAAGCTCCGTACTATCAGTCTTAACTCCCAGCAGCCAATCTTTTACATCATCTTTAACTTTTTGGTTAGTATCTGGGTCATATAAAAATGAAATGCCAACACCAATAAGTGTACCAATCCCAAAACCTGTTGCAAAATATTTCATTATTTTTATTCCTTATGTTCTTCTTCGTGTTCAGAAGCTCCAGTCTCAGTATCAGTTTCTTTTGGAGTTTCTTCATGTTCAGAAGCTCCAGTTTCTGTATCTGCTTCTTTATGTTCTTCTTCTGATGCGCCAGTGGATGAATCTACATCGTTTTTTACTTCTTCAGGTTCAGCTTGAGGACGATCACCGTGAACATAATCTTTGATTGCAGCAAAAACCTTCTTGTGGTCAAGAGCTTTAAAAGAAGCAGCAGTAAAAGCATCAGTAAATACTTTTACACGCGATTCTTTATTGCCATCTTGTTTATTTTTTTCTTCAAGTTCGCCATAAATACTCTTTAGGCGATGAACTGAATCATCAAAAGTATTAATTGTATTTTTAACGTCTTTACGTAAAGGGCGTCCAGTAAGAGGATCTTTTGCAAATGAAGCTAAGCCACCAACTACTGCACCTGAAACGATACCAATTAAAAATCCTGCCATTTTACTTACCTCTATCTCTACAAAACTTAGTAGTTTTATTAAATTACTTTGCAAGATTATTGTACCGCATTAATTGTAAAGTAGATAATATTAAAGATTGTCTTTTATGGAATCAGCAACCCTTTGATAGCGAGCTTCATCGTAATTGTCTGCATTATTTACGTGTGGAACTGAAACAGCATCTTCATCACTATAGCGTGGAACAAGGTGAATATGAGAGTGCATAACAACTTGTCCAGCAACCTCTCCATTATTAACAAAAATGTTTAACCCTTTAATTGCTGGGTTTGATTTTTTTATAGCTTGAGCTACTTCAGGAATGTATTGTAAAAATCTCTGACCATCAGCTTGACTATAATCAAAAATATTAGTTAGATGCTTTTTAGGTACTAAAAGAGTATGACCTTCAGTAACTTGCGAAATATCTAAAAACGCCTTCACATCATCATTCTCAAAAACGGTGTAAGAAGGAATTTCACCTCTAATAATTTTACAAAAAAGGCAGTCATCGATTAATTCATTTTTGTTCATTTTTTACTCCCATTAATTCAATTTAAATAAGAATTTTTAGTGTAACTATAATGTTCATGCTATCATATAAAGGAAGTTTTTTCAGTAAGGAGAAAGAACAATGTCTTTAAAAATTGAACATCTTAGTGGTGGTTATTCTGGGGTTACTGTCATTAAAGATGTAAACCTAACTATTAACCCAGGCCAAGTAGTAGGGTTAATTGGACTTAATGGAGCTGGGAAATCAACAACTATCAAGCATTTACTCGGTTTAATCCGCATGCAAAAAGGAAGCATTAGTCTAAATGATATTAACTTAATGCAAAATCCAAGTGAATTTAAAAAGATGGTGGCCTATATTCCTGAAACCCCTATCCTATATCCAGAATTAACTTTAAAAGAGCATTTAGAGTTAGTAATGCTTACCTATGGTTTGGATCAAGATAAAGCATGGAAACGAGCACACGAATTATGTAAAATGTTCCGCTTGGATAATAAATTAGATTGGTTACCAATCAATTTTTCTAAAGGAATGAAGCAAAAGGTAATGATTGTTACTGCTTTTTTGGCAAATGCCGACCTTTTAGTAATTGATGAACCATTTACTGGACTTGATCCACTAGCAGTTGCCAATTTAATTGATTTAATTAAAGAATCCGTGGCACAAAATAAAATGGTGTTAATGACAACTCATGTATTAGCTGAAGCACAAGAAGTAGTACAAAAGTTTGCAGTTTTGAATGATGGTACTATTCAAACTGAAGGTAATTTAGATGAGATTCGCAAATTTTATGGACTTAAACCAACAGATTCGTTTGATCATTTATACCAAATTTTGAACCAGGAGCAAAAGCATGAATAATATTGTTAAAAAAAGACTTAATGCTAATTTTAAACGGTCAATGCATTATTTAACTCTTGTTTTTAATGACTTCTTTATTCTAGCCTTAATCTTTTTATTTGGTGCTTTAATGTTTTGGTATGCCCAAAATATTAAGAAATGGCCACATGATTTGTGGTTCTATAAACCTTTAATTGCCTTGATTTGGACAGTTATCTTAGGCTTTGGAAATTTTGTCACACTTTTCAAAAAGGCGGACGAACAATTTTTATTTAATGAAGATGATCAAATAAAAGAGTATTTTAAACCCTTATATCGCCATAGTTTAATTTTGCCTATTATTTTGATTGTTCTGGTTTCAGGTTTGCTATTTCCGTTTGCTACATTAAGAGCAGGAGTTTCTATTAATGCATTAGTTTCAACAACAGTAGGCCTAGTGATTGCAAAAAATATCCAATTCCATTTAATTGCACGATCCTTTTATTTTAATAATAAGGAATATTACAATTACTGGATGTTTTTATTAGTTAACTATATTTTTATTCTCTTATCGATTCAGCTTAGCTATTTATCATGGCTTTACCTTGTCTTAACGTTAATTGGGTGGGAGGTAGTTCTACATTTAAAACAAGGAAAAGCCTTTAACTGGTATAAGGCGATTGACTATGAAGAAAGACGCCAAGACTTAGTTAATAACTTTTACAGTATGTTTACGGACGTACCTGAAAAGAAGGTTAAGATCAAACGTAGAAAATACTTTGATATTTTTCTTACTCACAAAAAACAAACCCCTAATACTTTTCTTTATCAACGAGTTTTGTTACGTGATCCAGAATATAGCAATTTATTATTACGAATGATGATCTTTTCAGTTTTATTATCTTGGGCATTGCAGGATTATATTTGGTCAGGGGCAATTGGAGCTCTAATTATCTTCTTGACCTTGTACCAGTTAATTCCTTTAGGAATCGTTTATGAACATAATGTTATGTATCATGTACAGCCTATGCCTATGGCAAAAAGAGGACAGGCTCTAGCCAGAGTCTTACAAAAAGGGATGCTAATAGAATGGGTAGTAATTAGTGCTGGAATTATCGTCTTTTCACCACAAAAATTATTGGCAATTGGTATGAGTATTGGATTATTAATCTTCACTTTTGCTTTACTTTATGGCTACTTACCATTGCGAATAGAAAAATTATTTAAAAAAGTTAGATATTAAGTTAAAAAAGGAGATTGCATGAGATTAAGAAATAAACCTTGGGCGCAAAAATTAGTTAAAGAACATCCTGAAGCTATTCTTAATGAACCTAGTATTGATGAAAAAATTAATTGGAACGAAAGATTTGCTGATTTTTCAAAACCATTAGCTATCGAAATTGGTTCTGGAAAAGGTCAATTTATTACTACATTAGCTAAAAAACATCCCGAAATGAATTTCATCGGCGTAGAATTACAGACTACTGCTGCCGGGATGATTTTGAGAACTAAGCTTGAAGAGAAAATTGATAACTTGCAGTTAATGTGTGCTGATGCGGCTAATATAGCTTACTATTTGCCAGAAAATAGTGTCGATGTTCTTTACCTTAATTTTTCTGATCCGTGGCCTAAAACGCGTCATGAAAAACGCCGTTTAACTTATAAGATTTTTTTGGATAAGTATCGTAAGGTCTTAAAGCCAGAAGGTCACTTAGAATTTAAGACTGATAATCGTGGCTTATTTGAATATAGTTTAGTAAGCATGAATAATTATGGGATGAAATTTGAACATGTAAGTGTAGATTTACATCATGATAATGATGAAATTGCTCAACGAAATGTTGAAACCGAATATGAACATAAATTTGCTGCCAAAGGTAATCCAATTTATTGTTTACATGCTTCATTTATAGAAGAATAAAAAACTCCATTACTGTTAATTTAAACAGTAATGGAGTTTTTTGATACAAATTTTATTTAGTAAGATCCGCACCAAAGTATTTCTTTGAAAGTTTGGCTACAGTGCCATCATTTAATAATTCTTGCATGGCTTTATTGTAAGAAGCACGTAGTTTGGTATCTTTCTTGTTAAAGACGGCTGAAATATCATCGGGTTTGACATCTTTAGAAATATCAATTGCCTTTAAACCTTTAGTGCTGTTCTTTTTACGATAAGTATACCAAGCACCAGATGAATTAACTTCACCATCTACGCGGCCGTCTCTGACCATCCCAATAGCGGTTGAAAAATCACCATTAGGCACTACTGTTGCACCATATTTTTTGGCAATTGCTGCATTTTCAGTTCCAATACCGGCTACGATTCTTTTACCTTTAACTTCTTTAATTTCTTTAATTTTGCTACTTGCTGGCACAATTAAAATTGAACGAGATTTGATGTACGGAATCGAATAATCGTAATGTTTAGCTCGTTCTGGCGTTGGCGTCATATCATTCATAATAAGGTCAAATTTTCCTGTCCCAAGACCTGCTACTAATGAATCCCACTTAGTTGGAACAAACTTGGCTTTCATTCCCATTTTTTTGGCTACTGCCTGCCCAAGTTCAACTTCAAAACCAGTTAATTTACCATCTTTACGATAAGAATAAGGAGCATAGGTTCCTTCAAGACCAATAATCAAAGTTTTTTTATTGCTATCGGCTTTTTTATCATCGTTATTAGCCGTTGCCCAAGCAAAAATTCCTAAACTTGCCACGATAAGAGCAATAATTGTCATTGTAATTTTTTTCCAANTTTTCATAATTAATAAACTCCTTTTTTATAAATCTTCCATTGTCATTGAACTAATAAAATTTTTNATTCTTTGATTAGGGTTATTAGAATCAAAGAATTCAACNGGTAAACCATCGTAAAGAATTTCCCCGTCTTCAACAAAAATAATTTTATNGGCGATCTTTTTTGCAAATGTCATATTATGAGTGACAATCACCATTGATTGATTTTCACGAGCTAGCTGTAAGAGNACTTTTAAAACACTTAGTTCNAGTTCAGGATCNAGNGCTGATGTGGGCTCATCAAGTAGGATATATTTTGGCGTCATNGCNAATGCACGNGCAATTGCAACCCGCTGTGCCTGTCCACCGGAAAGTTNGTGTGGATAAGAATTTTCATAATCTGCTANACCTACTTTTTTTAGTAATTGTTGTGCATTTGAGATTGCNTGATTTTTATTTTGTTTTAAAACCTGGGTAGGACCTTCAATAATATTACCTAGAACNGTTTTAGTAGGAAAAAGATTATAATCTTGAAAAACCATTCCAGTTTTTTGCCGGAGCATCATTTTATCCTTATTACTAATTTTTTGAGCAAAATCTAGAGTCTGATTCTCAAATTCATATTGCCCTTTTTCTGGTGTTACTAATAAGTTTAAGGTACGCAAAAGAGTGGATTTTCCTGAACCAGAAGGGCCCACTAAAACTGTGGTCTTGCCCGTTGGAAAATCTAAATTAATATTTTTAAGTACATGTTTAGTACCAAAAGTTTTATTTACATTTACTAATTTCATTTTGTAGTCTCCNGTTTATTTCACATTTACGTAGCGACCAGTAACGTGCTCTANATATTTTTGTAAAAAAGTGAGTAATGTAGTGAANACNGCGTAGATTAGAGCAACTAAACTGTACATCAGTAAGGGTTGATAATTTTCTGCTGCTAATTGTTGACTAACCGCAAACATTTCCATGATAGTAATTGAAGCGGCCAAAGAAGTATCTTTAACTAAGCTAATGAAACTATTTGAAAGAGGAGGTAGGGCTACTCGAAAGGCTTGCGGTAAAATAATGCGCCACAGGGTTCTTAATTTAGACATCCCCATTGCAAGGCCAGCTTCCCATTGTCCTTCTGGTACTGAACTAATTGCTGCCCGAATAGTTTCAGAAGCATAGGCTCCAGTATTTAAAGAAAAAGTAATTACCCCAGCCGTAAAAGGCTCTAATTTAATTCCATTAGGAAAAACACCTTTAATTTTGAGATAGGGTAAACCAAAGAAGACAATAAATAATTGAACTAATAGTGGCGTTGAGCGAAATAACCAAACATAAAAACTAAAAAGCCATTTTATTATCAGAAACNGNCCAGATTTTTTTGAAAGTCTAACCAAAGNNGTAATTAGCGCTAANATCAGACCAAAGAAAAAAGAANTAATTGCTANGGGGATGGTGTATTTAAAACCAGCNGCTAACATTTGCGGTACAGAATTTTCAATTATTTTCCACATGTAATAAAAGTCTCCTTTNTTTAAAAATGNATATAAAAAAGNCGCAAATTCAATNAAAAGAATTTGCGNCTTATGCTTATATCCCGTAATTTTGTTATTCGAAACTCATTTTAGTTATGAGCACGCCAAAAAGTGGGTCGCATAAGACGCGATCCACAGCAACATAAAATAGATTTAATGNTGTTTTGNCTCTTAAACATTATTTGTTTCTNCTAACTTAAAATATGTTTCAAGATTAACTTATAAAAAATAAGTTGTCAATAAGATNCTAAAAATTATTTTTTTTTGCCAAAAAAAGTCCTTATTTCTGAATAAGGACTTTAACACTAATTAAAAAAATAAATTAATGATTCAATTTAATTTGCAACATCACACCATTTGCATNATTGACTGCATTAATGAGATGAGTGAAGGTCTTGGGATGAGTACCTACGTCAATTAAATTATTAAAAGCAATGATTTCATCATTGAATTTATCCATTAATTCTAAACTTTGTTGATTACTTTTAGCCAAATAATCTGGTAAACCATNTTTTCTAGTNTGTTCAGTAATAGTTNANGCAACTTTNTGATAATCATAAATTAGTCTAGAAAGATCTTCAATTTGCTCATCGATGTAATCAGTCCACTTGGTAGGATTTTGNCTAATTAAATCGAGAAGGTTACTAAAGGCATTATGAAGATTAAAACCTGCACGTAATAATGCCTTATCATTTGATTCAGCCATGTTTGTTCCTCTTTTCATAATTCTTTTATATTTTCCTTCGAAGCCTATTATAGTTCATAATTATTATATTAAGTAATTTTTTAATTAAGCAATTAANCGTTTATANTATTTTGAGCAAAGGACTAGCTTTTTTTNACNAAGNTNAGTANAATANANTTAAACTTATTAAAAGTAAGAAANGNNGAAAAAGATGGAAGAAATCAAAAAATTAACTAATGAAAAATTAAAAGAAATCACTGCCGATGGTAGAACTGTTTTATTATTTTCAGCAACTTGGTGCCCAGATTGCCGTTTTTTAGATCCATTCTTACCAGAAATTGAAAANGACTTTTCAGAGGATAAATTCTATAAAATTGATCGTGATGATTCAATTGNTATTGCTAAAGAATTAAATATTTTTGGAATTCCTAGCTTTGTTGTCTACCAAGATGGCAAAGAAATTGGTAGACTAGTAAATAAGGATAGAAAGACTAAAGAAGAAGTAGAAAACTTCCTTAACTCTCTAAATTAGTCGCAGAAAGGAATTACTAGAAATGATTATTTCTACCAATAAAGAAAGTTATCCAGATACATTAATTGTAATTTTAGGTCAAGATAAGGGTCGTAGCAGTTTTGAAGAAAAAGATAATATTACCCGNGTTAAAGATGAAGATGGTAAGGTAATTGGTTTTAACTTTTTCAATGTTAGTGATTTTTTGGACTATGATAAGTTGCCTAATGGTCAAGTAACACCAACCCAAGAATTAGTTGATGCACTTAACAAACAAATTGAAAAAGCTGGTTTTGANGATAAGTTAGAAATTGGNAANCCAACTTTAGTTTATGGCTATGTAGAAACTTGTGAACCACACCCTGATTCAGACCACCTACATGTAACTACTGTGAATGTTGGGGATGAAACTCATCAAATTGTTTGTGGTGCACCAAATATTGCTCAAGGTCAAAAAGTTGTTGTGGCTTTACCAGGTACTTTGATGCCAAATGGACAACAAATTTGGCCAGGGGAATTACGCGGTGTAGATTCATATGGTATGATTTGTTCTGCACGTGAATTAGGACTTCCACATGCACCACAAAAGCGTGGCATTATGGTAGTTCCAGATAGTTTCCAAGTTGGGGATGAATTTGAACCAACTAAGACTGATGAACTACTTGCAAGTGGTGATATTACTNTAGATTAATGATTTTNAAAAGAGTCTCAGATTGAGGCTCTTTTTTGCTATAAAAATGTTAAAATTAAAAGCAGAAATTTAGACAATACTTTAATTGGAGAAACAATAAATGTTAGATAAAAATAAGCAAATTTGGTTCATTGGTATTAANGGTACAGGAATGGCTTCTTTAGCCTTGCTTTTACATGATCTTGGTTACAATGTGGCTGGTTCTGATATTGAAAAATATACCTTTACTCAAGTTCCTCTAGAAAAGGCTGGNATTAANGTTACNAANTTTGATCCTGAAAATATCAAGGATGAGGGGCAAATAATTGTTAAAGGTAATGCCTTTAAACAAGATAACCCTGAAGTAAATGCCTGCATTNAAAAAGNTGTAGCCTGGCAAAGTTATCCTGACACTGTAGAAGAGGTTGTTCAAGCTCATACTTCAATAGGAGTTTCTGGAACTCATGGAAAGACTTCAACTACAAGTTTACTTGCTCATGTCTTAGGTGAAGTTGCACCAACTTCATACCTTATTGGCGATGGTCGTGGTAAGGGCGTTGAAGGTTCACGTTTTTTTGNCTATGAAGCTGATGAATATCGTCGTCACTTCTTGGCTTATCATCCTGATTANCAAATTATGACTAACATTGATTTTGATCACCCTGATTATTTTAAAGATCAAGCTGATTACACTTCTGCTTTNCAAACAGCTGCTGAACAAACTAAAAAGGCCTTATTTGTATGGGGCGATGATCCACGTTTACAATCATTAAAAACTGATATTCCTAAGTATACTTATGGATTTAAAGATTCTGATGATTTTCAAGCTACTAATATNGAAAAAACAACAGANGGTTCAACTTTTAATGTAATTGCTAACGGTAAAGATTTAGGACGTTTCGAAATTCATTTGTTTGGTGATCACAGTATTTTAAATGCAACAGCGGTTATTGCTTTAGCTTATACTGAAAATGTTCCCATGGAAGATATTAAAAAGGGCTTGCCTACATTTAAGGGTGCGAAGAGAAGATTTTCAGAAAAAGATTTTGGTGATATTGCCGTAATTGATGATTATGCTCACCACCCAACTGAAATGCGTGCAACTATTCAAGCTGCACGCCAAAAATTCCCTGATAAGGAATTAGTTGTTGTTTTCCAACCACATACTTATTCACGTACTAAGAAATATCAAAAAGACTTTGAAGAAATTTTAAGAGATGTGGATAAGGCATACATTACCCCAATTTATGCGTCTGCTCGNGAAAGTAACGGTGACATTTCTAGTGAAGATTTAACTGCTAATATTCCGGGCTCTGAGGTGATTGATTTAGATAATATTGATGATTTAACAAAGCATAAGAATGCGGTGGTAGTATTTATGGGTGCTGGAGATATTCCAAAGTATGAAGATGCTTATGAAGCTAAGTTAAAATANAACTACAAAACCTAAAAACTGTTAGAATATACTAATGAAAGTTATTCTAACAGCTTTTTCTTTAAGGAGATAAAAATATAATGGCTCAAAAAAAATTACTTTTAATTGATGGAAATTCAGTTTCTTTTAGAGCATTTTATGCACTATTTCGTCAACTGGAAAGTTTTAAAAGCCCAGATGGTTTACATACAAATGCTATTTTTGGCTTTAAAAACATGCTTGATTCCTTATTAAAAGATATTGAACCAGACANTGTTTTAGTTGCTTTTGATGCTGGTAAAGTCACCTTTAGAAATAAAATGTATGGTGATTATAAGGGAGGGCGTCAGAAGACCCCTAGTGAATTATCAGAACAATTACCCGTTATCCGTGAATTATTGAAAGATATGGGAATTGAAAGTTATGAACTTAAAAATTATGAAGCAGATGATATTATAGGNACTTTTGCCACTTTAGGTGAAGACAATGACTTTCAAGTAACCATTGTGACAGGAGACCGTGACTTAACGCAATTAGCTTCAGATAAAGTAACAGTCATGGTAACTAAACGTGGCGTTAATGATTTAGAGGCCTATACTCCAGNACACATGAAAGAAGTAAATGGAGTGACGCCAACCGAATTTATTGATATGAAAGCTTTGATGGGTGATAGCTCGGATAATTATCCTGGTGTTGAGGGTATTGGACCTAAAACGGCTTCTAATTTAATTCAAAAGTATGGTTCGGTTGAAAATCTTTATGCACATATTGATGATTTAAAGGCTTCTAAGCGAAAAGAACGTTTAATTAGAGATAAAGAGAAGGCTGTTCTCGGTAAAAAATTAGCAACTATTGATCGTCATGCACCTGTCACAATTACTTTAGCAGATACTAAGCGNCGTCAACCAGATGTTGAAGCGTTGCGTCAGTTATATGAACGCCTGAATTTTAGAAGCTTTTTAGCTAAAATGAATGTTGATGCNGATAATTCTACTGAGTCTGAGGCTTCTGANACTTATGATTTTGAAGAATTAACAGTAGAAAATATTGATGAACTAACTAACATTAANGATCAAGAAGTTACTTTTTACTTGGCAATGCTCGGAGATAATTATCACATTGCTCCAATTGAAGGATTTTGTTTGAAGGCNAATGGCAAAATTTATGCTAGTGAAAATGTTGAACTTTTAACTCAACCAGTCTTAAAAGATCTATTAGAAAATAAAGATATTAAGAAAAATGTTTTTGATATCAAGCGAACTTTAGTTGGATTAGACCGCCTTGATATCAAAGCACAAGGTCTTGATTATGACATGTTGTTAGCCTCTTATTTAGTTAATAATGAAAATAATTCAAACGATCTTGGTGAAGTAGCGCACTTATATGGTGATTATTCGGTTAAAAGTGATCTTGAGGTCTACGGAAAAGGTAAGAAGGCAGCTGTTCCTGAAAAAGATATTTTTTATAATCACTTAGCTGCTAAAGTTGCTGTCATTGAA
Source organism: Lactobacillus sp. (assembly GCA_014803905.1). Classification (GTDB taxonomy): domain Bacteria; phylum Bacillota; class Bacilli; order Lactobacillales; family Lactobacillaceae; genus Lactobacillus. The sequence goes on from JAAVAW010000022.1 coordinate 23,855, forward strand.
AAATTAAAACCAGAATTATTAGAAAAACTAAAAGATCATGAACAAGATGATCTGTATGATAATATTGAAATTCCGACTGCCTATGTGTTGGCCAAAATGGAACGCAATGGCTTTAAGGTTAACGCTTCAACTTTAGAAGAATTGGATCAAGAGATTTCTAAGAAATTAAAAGAACTAGAATCCACAATTTATGAACAAGCTGGGGAAGAATTTAATATTAATTCAACTAAGCAGCTAGGTCATATACTTTTTGAAAAATTGAATTTACCGCCAATTAAAAAGACCAAGACTGGTTATTCAACTTCAGTTGAAGTATTAGAAGCGTTAAAAACAAAGAGCCCAATTGTTTCAAAAATTCTTGATTATCGCCAACTTAACAAGCTTGAATCAACTTATATTAAGGCACTACCTGAATGGATTATGTCCGATNNNAAAATTCATACGCGTTATTTACAAACTTTAACTGCAACTGGACGTNTNTCTTCGGTAGATCCAAACTTACAAAATATTCCAACGAAAACTGAAGAAGGTAANCAAATTAGAAAGGCNTTTGTTCCTTCNACACCAGATGGTTATATTTTTTCTTGTGANTATTCACAAGTGGAATTACGTGTTTTAGCTCATGTATCTGGNGATGAAAATATGCAGGAAGCNTTTAAGTCAGGNTATGATATCCATGCACATACGGCCATGCGTATTTTTCATTTAGATTCTCCCGATGAAGTAACACCATTAATGCGTCGNCATGCNAAGGCTGTTAACTTTGGAATTGTTTATGGNATTTCNGATTATGGNTTATCTAAAAATATAGGAATTAGTCGCAAGCANGCTAAAGAATTTATTGAAAATTACTTTGAACAATATCCACAGATTAAAGATTATATGGATAAGGCAATCAAGGAAGCACGTGAAAANGGGTATGCTGAAACAATTATGCATCGCAGACGGTATTTACCTGATATNCATGCCAAGAACTTTAATATACGCTCGTTTGCAGAAAGAACTGCAATCAATTCACCAATTCAGGGTAGTGCAGCAGACATTATTAAGATTGCGATGATTAATATGCAAAAGAAACTTGACGAACTGCATCTTAAAACAAAGATGGTTTTACAAGTTCATGATGAATTGATTTTTGATGTGCCTAAAGAAGAATTAGAAACAATTAAAAANATAGTTCCTGAAGTAATGCAATCAGCAGTTAAATTAGATGTCCCATTGATTGCCGACTCTAATTGGGGTCATAACTGGTATGATGCAAAATAGAATTAAANAGTTTTTTGCTAGGAAGGAGGATTAAATTGCCTGAGTTACCAGAAGTAGAAACTGTTAGAAGAACACTAGAACCACTAATTAAGAATAAAACTATCAAAAAAGTTACTATTTGGTATCCCAAAATTATTCTTGGGGATGCAAATGAAGTAGCAAAAAAACTAAAAGGTAAAATAGTTCTTGGTGTCGANCGTTATGGAAAATATTTGTTAATTCGGTTAAGTGGTGATTTAACNCTGGTTTCACACTTGCGTATGGAAGGAAAGTATCGTTTAGTTACANCAGATCGGCCTAAGCAAAAACATGAGCATGTACAATTTGAATTTAANGATGGAACTGCTTTGCGTTATGATGATGTTCGTAAGTTTGGCCGTATGCATCTAGTTGAAACCGGTACTGAAAATGTAACTACTGGAATAAGANATCTTGGTCCTGANCCAAATTCTGATGAATTTACCANTCAGTATTTCGAAAGTGCTTTGGGTAAGAAAAAGAAAAATATTAAAAATACTTTGCTAGACCAAAGCGTGGTTTGTGGATTAGGTAATATTTATGTNGATGAGGTACTTTGGCAAAGTAAAATTCATCCATTAAGTAGTGCTCAAAAAATTCCGACTAAACAGGTAAAAATCTTACATGATAATATAAATCACACAATCAAGCAGGCAATTAGATTAAAGGGGACAAGCGTCCATACCTTTCTTGACGCTGCAGGAGATTCNGGCAATTATCAAAATGAGCTAAAGGTTTATGGTCATGTTGGTGAAGAATGTAGACGTTGTGGAACGAAATTAGAAAAAATTAAAGTTGGAGGACGTGGCACTACATTTTGTCCTTATTGTCAGNTGGTATATAAATGACTTTGTATTTAGGTTTAACCGGTGGAATTGCTACTGGTAAAAGTACTGCTAGTGAATATTTTCGCACGCAAGGTGTACCAGTAGTAGATACTGATAAGATTGCACATGAATTAATGGAACCAGGACAGGCAAGTTANNNGGCNATTGTTANTNANTTTGGATCANAAATTTTAAATGAAGATAAAACGATTAANCGAAAAAAATTAGGAGAANTNGTTTTTAATNATCCATCAAANATTAAATCTTCTTAATGATTTAACNCATCCCCTAATTAGAAAAGAAACTTTTCGTCAAATGAAGGAATACCAACAAAATGGATCTCCATTATGTGTAGTAGATGTGCCNCTTCTATTTGAATCTAATTGGAACAAATATGTCGATAAAACATTAGTGATTTATACTACTCCAGAACTTGAATTAAAACATTTGATGCAGCGAGATGGGNTAAGCTATAGGGAAGCTATTAAACGTATAAANAGTCAGCTTCCACTTAAAGAAAAGGTAAAAAAANCTGATTATACTATTGAAAATACAGCTACAATTGATAAACTAGAAAAACAATTAAGTGANTTATTACAAACATTGAGAAAGGGTGAAAGAAATGGAATGTCCTAATTGTCATCAAAATTCTTCGCGTGTAATTGATTCACGTCCAAGTGATGAAAATAGATCTATTAGACGCCGTAGAGAATGCGAAAACTGCGGCTATCGTTTTACTACATTTGAAAGAGTTGAACAGACGCCATTATTAGTAATTAAAAATGATGGAACACGTGAAGCATTTAATCGCGATAAAATTTTGCATGGAGTAGTTATGGCTGCTCAAAAACGTCCAATTTCTAGTAATCAATTAGATAGTTTGGTTGATCATGTTGATAGTGCTGTTCATCAACTAGGTGTATCAGAAATTTCATCAAAAGATATTGGTGAATTAGTTATGAATGAGTTAGCCAATCTTGATGATGTGGCCTATATACGTTTTGCCAGCATTTATCGTCAGTTTAANGANGTCTCTGGTTTTATGGATGCCATGGAAGATATGATGAAGAAACATAGTAATAAGGGGAATTAATTCAAATGTATGAGAGCACCAACCCTAAACAACCTTTTTATGTTGCAAATCAAGTTGTTATGACTGAAAATGAACAAAAAGTNCTTACAAAGTTATATCAACCGCTTGTAGGAATCTTAGGAGTGGGACTCTATGCAACTTTAGTAAATGAGTTTGATACCATTCCNTTTGCTGGCGAATATAAAACCTTATATCAATTGCANGAACAAACAGATAGTGATTTAAAAAATATTTTTTCAAGTCTTCATCATTTAGAAGCTGTAGGCTTNATTAAAACCTTTATAGGACAAAATCCAGTTCTGGGTGATGTTATAATTTTTCAATTAATCCCTGTACCTACTCCACAAGAATTTTTTAGTACTTTTTTGTTGTCTAGTTTATTACGTGAAAGAGTGGGAGAAGTAGGTTTTGANCGNTTAGTTAAAGAATTTACACCACGCTATTTTGTAGGTTTAAAAGATGCAAGTGAAGTAACTGCTGGCTTTTTTGATGTATTTCATCTTTCAGAAGAAAATGCNATTGAACCACCNGCTGCAGTAAAACAGGCACATAAACAAGTGGGTNAAAANGAAANNGAAAAACNNNAANTGGGNGNNNNTNCTCNTAATATTGATTGGGACTTTTTGACTGCNCTTTTTGATGCTTATCATGTAAGTAAAAAAGAGGTTGATAAACATCGTAGTGAAATTACGCAAATGNTTAGTTTTTATGANTTGAGTGAACAGGATTTTGTTAGTGAGGCAATCTTAACNTTATCAGCTGGNAAAACCACTTTGGATNTGCAGGCAATNGCAACNGTAATTGCAGAGAATTATGGNCACAAACGAACTNAAAATTCAGTTAGAAAGCANACGCAAGCATCAAAGGATTCTATAAAAACTATTCAAAATTTATCAACAAAGGACGATAAATTATTAAAAGATATTAACCAATACACTGCAATAGAATATTTATATCATTTAAAAGAAANCAAGGGCGGTTATGTTACTCCAAATGAGAAAAGAGTAATATATCGTTTGCAAAATCAATATGGTTTGAGCCCACAATTGATCAATGTTTTAGTCCATACTTGTCTTGAATATGATTCAATTTTGTCTCCCAATTTGGCCGATCGAATTGCTAATGATTGGTTGCAGCAAAATGTTACTACAGCAGTTCAGGCGATAGAGTATGTTAATAAGCGTCGAAAACGCCAAAGACAAACGTCACATTACAGAACAAGAACCAAAACTGTTAAAAAAGGAAATGATTGGTCGGCTAAGGCNAANCAAGAAAAACAGTCTAGTAGGCCAACAATGAGTGATGATGAAATGAACCAAATTTTTAAGAATTTTGGTAAGGAAAACTAAGAGGAAAGCATAATGGAATCAATTTCAGAAGTAATGGGAAAAATTTTAAAAGAGCAAAATTTGAATAATAGNAATAGTGATGATCTTGCTAAAAGTGCTCTAAAAAATTCTGAAGTACAAAANTTTTTAACCAAACATCAAGCTGAAATTACTCAAGAGATGATTGCCGCTTCATTAACTAATTTATATGTTTATGCCCAACAAGTAGAAAAAAAAGATGACAAAATCATTTCCGATTATCAACCGCAGTTGTTCATTAATGGAAAAGTGATAGATATTACTTATATTCCAACATCTGAAAAAGAAAAATCTAACCAGAAAAAACAAACAGACAAAAAAATTGAATTAATTGATTTACCAGCAAAATTGAGAAATATTGAGTTGGCCACGGTTGATCAAACTCCAGAAAGAAAGATGGCATTACTAGAAATTGCTAGTTTTCTAAAATCCTTTGAAAAAGATNCCCATACGCGNGGCTTATATTTAGAAGGAGATTTTGGTGTTGGAAAAACTTATTTGTTAGCNGGTCTAGCAAATTCAGTGGCAAAAAAAGGTTATCAAGTTAGTTTTTTGCATGTTCCATCATTTGTTGCTGGACTATCAAATCATTTTTCTGATAATAGNTTGGGTAAAGAAGTAGATCGCTTGTCTAAAGTTCCAGTATTAATTTTTGATGATATTGGTGCAGAATCTTTAAGTGAATGGTCTAGAGATGATGTTTTAGGGGTAATTTTACAAAAAAGAATGGATAATGTTTTACCTACTTTCTTTTCTTCAAATATGGACATGAAAGCTTTAGAAGAACATTTTGCAGAAACAAAAAATAATTTAGACGAAGTTAAGGCTAAGAGATTNATGGAACGAGTGCGCTTTTTGAGTAAAGAAGTATTTGTTGGTGGCTCTAATCGTCGCAATCAAAATTAAAAATGTTAAAAATGTACTTGAAACTGGCCGGTTAGCTAGTATAATAAAAATCAATGAAAGACATGACAATTTCTGACTCAGAGACAAGGATCTTGTTCTGGAAATCCTTGATTAAGAAATTGCCCCAATTTCATCGGCCCAAATTTTAAATATTGGATTAGGTAACATTAACAACCTGTAGAGGAGCTAGTATATATTAGCTCAAATTTTGGGTGGAACCACGTAATTTAACGTCCCAGTGCATTAAGCACTGGGATTTTTTTATTTGGAGGTAAAAAATGAGTTTTTCTGTAACTTTACCAGATGGATCAAAAAAAGAATTTGATCAAGCAGTATCTGTGAAGGATTTAGCATCTTCAATTGCTACTTCTCTTGGCAAAGCTGCTGTTGGAGCAAGAATTGATGGTCACTTAAGACCTTTAGATTACATGATTGATGGTGATGTTGAAGCAGCNATCGTCACTGACAAGGATGAAGAAGGTTTAGATATTTTACGTGCAACAACTGCATTCTTACTTGAAGCAATTGCTAAACGTGAATATCCTGAATTACGCCTTGGAATGCATGAAGCAGATGAAGGTGGCTTCTTTGTAGATACTGATAAGAGCGATCAAATTAAAATTACTGAATTACCAAAACTTGAAAAAGCCATGGAAAAGGCTATTAAGAATGGTGAAAAAATTGAATTCGCTACTATGAGTAAGAGCGAATTACAAGAAATTTTCAAGGATGATAAATTTAAACTTGAATTACTTGAAAAAGAAGATAATGAAGTTGAAGTTTACAAGTTAGGTGACTTCGTTGACTTTGGCTTTGATGCCTTATTACCAAATACTGGTAAGATTAAGAACTTTAAGCTTTTATCAGTAGCTGGTGCTTACTGGTTAGGTAAATCTTCTAACCCAATGTTACAAAGAATTTTTGGTACNGCCTTCTTNAANAAGAGTGCTTTAGAAGAAGANTTNAAGCGNCGTGAAGAAATCAAAGAAAGAGACCACCGTACTATTGGTCGTGACTTAGATTTATTCTTNGTTGATCCTAAAGTTGGTGCTGGNCTTCCTTACTGGATGCCAAANGGTGCTACTATTCGTCGTACGATTGAACGTTACATTGTNGATAAAGAAGTTGCTGATGGCTACCAACACGTTTATACACCAGTTTTAATGAATGTNGATGCCTACAAGACNTCTGGTCACTGGGCACACTACCGTGATGACATGTTCCCACCAATGGACATGGGTGATGGCGAAATGCTTGAATTNCGTCCAATGAACTGTCCTTCACATATTCAAATTTACAAGCACCACATTCGTTCATACCGTGAATTACCAATCAGAATTGCTGAATTNGGTATGATGCACCGTTACGAAAAATCAGGTGCTNTATCAGGACTTCAACGTGTACGTGAAATGACTTTAAACGATGGTCACACTTTCGTAGCCTTAGATCAAATTCAAGAAGAATTTGCTAAAGTTTTGAAGTTAATCATGGATGTTTACGAAGACTTTGATATTACTGATTACTACTTCAGATTATCTTACCGTGATCCAAAGAACACTGATAAGTACTTTGCAAATGATGANATGTGGGAAACTGCACAAAAGATGCTTAAGGGTGCCATGGATGATCTTGGNTTNGANTANGTTGAAGCAGAAGGTGAAGCNGCCTTNTACGGTCCNAANCTTGATATCCAAACTAAGACAGCTTTGGGTAACGACGAAACTATGTCAACTATCCAATTAGACTTCATGCTTCCAGAAAAATTTGACTTGAAGTATGTTGGTAAAGATGGTGAAGAACACCGTCCAGTTATGATCCACCGTGGTATTGTTGGTACGATGGAAAGATTTATTGCTTACTTAACTGAAATTTACAAGGGTGCTTTCCCAACTTGGCTTGCACCNGTTCAAGCAGAAATTATNCCAGTTAATGAAGATGCTCATGGNNAATATGCTGAAAAGGTTAAAGAAGAATTAACTAANCGTGGCTTTAGAGCTGAAGTAGATCACCGTAACGAAAAGATGGGTTACAAGATTCGTGAATCTCAAACTCAAAAGGTTCCTTACACTTTAGTTTTAGGTGATGATGAAATGAATGCTAATAGTGTTAATGTTCGTCGTTACGGAACTGAAGAACAAATTTCTAAGAGTTTAGATGACTTCATTAATGAAATTGATGCTGATGTTAAATCTTACTCACGTAAAAATAAATAATCTTAACAAAAAAAGGTCCTCANAAGAGGACCCTTTTTTTGTTGTTTATTGTTATTCTTTGTTTATTAATTTTGCTTAAATTAATTTAATAATAAGAAAAAACTAACTACAATATTTTGCTTTTTTGCCGTTTTATCGGTAAAATTTAGATTATAATAACAACAATAATCTAGTAAATTTTTGCTTGTGAAATACAGTTATTTAATTTGCTAATTACCAAGTACCAAGGAGAATTGCATGATTTATTTTATTAATTTTGGAATGCCAGATCATAAGTCTGGGATTGAACATGCCGANATNAAAAGATTGAATTTATTTAAAAANCATAANCAACCAGCTAAAGTTATTGCACGTGATTGGAATCGTACTCTTCACCAAACTGCAAATGCATCTGGGGTAGATGATGATAGCTTANTAGGAATGTTTGATTATTTCCAAGATGCAACCAAGGTAGCNGCAAAGAACTTAACAGTTGATGATTTGGATTTTGGNGTTGTTAATACCAACCGGGAAGATGAAACAGATAAAAATCGTTATTTAGTTACCAATGCAGCTAATGGGAAGTTAGTTGCTCGTGTGAATTATGATCCNGTTCATGATCGTCAAGTNGTATCAACTGAATTNTTTGATGAATACGGCAATCTTTACCGCGTTGATCATTATGATTCACGTGGNTTTANATCATTANTTCANTGGTATACACCNGATAANAANATNGGNAATGAAGAATGGTTAACTCCTGATGGTCNTACTGTAATTAGAACGTTCAATAAGTTTGATATTCACCACAAGTTAGTTAAAACNGGTTGGTGGTTGCAAGAAAAGAATGGCGAAATTCATACTTTTGATACCATTGATGAATTATTNGAACATTTCCTAAATCGAATTAATGAAAAAGGTAATAATNTCTTTATNCTTGACCGTTCGCTTTTGGCAGATGGTGCTTTAACTAGATTGAAGAAGCCAGCTTATACAGTTATGCACTTACATAATTCACAAGCAGGNGATGCCCAAGATCCACTTCATTCAATTGTTAANAATAACTANGAATATGCTTTGGCAAATCTTGATCGTTATTCTTCTGTGGTTTCAGCAACTCAACGNCAAACAAATGATGTGATTGAAAGATTCAAACCTAAGGCCAAAATGTTTACCATCCCAGTTGGGATTGTNGATAATNAAACCTTAAATGAAGANCATGTTGCGATGGATAAACGTACTTTTGGTAAAGTAATNGCNGTTGCCCGNATTGCCTATGAAAAACGTTTAGATGATTTAGTCCGAGCAGTTAAAATTGTTCATGATCAANTTCCAGAAGTAACTTTAGATCTTTATGGTTATGCCGATTCTTCAAATAATTATGGTGAAAAACGCAAGATTGAAAAGTTAATNAAGGAATTAAATCTTGAAGATGTTGTAACTTTTAAGGGCTATACCAATGATATCGCCAAGGTTGAAAAAGATGCGCAAGTCTTTGGCTTAACTTCTAGAATGGAAGGATTTAACTTAGCTGTTATGGAAGCTTTATCACATGGTGTCATCGGTGTNACTTATGACGTTAACTATGGTCCAAATGATATCGTCGTTGATGGCAAAAATGGTTACATTGTTGATTTTGGTGACTACAAGGCCTTGGCTGAGAAGATGCTCAAGATNTTTAAGGANAANAAGTTAATGCAAGAACTTAGCGATGGCTCATATGAAACCAGTGAACGCTTCTCAGATGANAATGTGTGGAATGCATGGCAAGATTTAATTAAAGATGCAGAAAAGACATTGGGAGGTGCAGTAAGAAAATGATTTATTTAGTAGGAGAAAACGTATTTACTTTTAATTCAGGTACTGAATTCTCTCAATTTGAAAGATTGAATGCTTTTAATAATAATGACAAGCGCNCTGTCTTATTACTGCGTAACTATAACCGNATGCTTAGCAATGAAGTTAAGAAGCATGGNTTAAGACAAAAAGATGTCATCAACATGTATGATTACTTCCAAGGCACAGTTAAGACTAGACGCAAGGAACAATCCTTACGTTTGCTTGATAGTATTCCGCTCACTGATTACCACATTGTTGGAGTAGATAATAACTATTCTAATATCGAATATAAAGGTAAAAAAATTGGTGAAATTCGTGTTATGCCAGCTACTGTTGGACTAGTTGGATCGATTGAATATTATGATTCACTTGGCCAAACTGCAGTCAAAGAATATTGGGACTGGCGTGGCTTTAAGTCAATGGTTGAAACTTANCATCCAGATGGTNCAGTTGCAATGCAGCAATACTTACGCCAAGATGGTAGTCCAGCAATTGAAGTAACCCACATGTACATTGGTGATAAAGTACTACCAACCATGTGGAAGTTAATTAATTATAAGGGGAGAGATTGGCAATTTAGAACTGAAGATCAACTCTTTACCTTCTTCCTTAATGAAATTAACAACCAAGAACCGGGTANATTTATTTCTGANCGTCGNACTTTAGANAGTTCAGTCTTAAANNTTGAAAATGCNGANAAGAANATTTCTTATCTTCACAGTGTGCCNTTTAAAGANTATAACCGTCCACAACAAGGATTAATGGATGTTTACGAACGCGCAGTGAATGGTGAAAATGGNAANGAATTTGATTATGTGATTTTNCCNACACAAGATCAAGCNGATGAAGTAGCAAAATTGACGACNGCGCAAAGTCAAGTGGTAGCTGCTCCTGATAGCTATGTCAAAGCTGGTAANNCAAAAGAATTAGGNCAAGAAATTAATTTAGTNTATGTTGGTCGTTTNGCTNCTGANAAGCATACCGACGATGTNATCAAGGCCTTTAAACATATCAGTAATAANTTGCCTGAAGCTAAGCTCAAATTACAAGGATATTTTGGTAGTGGTGAATATGAAAAAGAACTCAAAGAACTAGTTAAAAAGNTAGATTTAACTGATAAAGTTGAGTTCGTNGCCTATGATCCAGCTAAACAANTTCTNCAAGATGGAACTTTNTTCTTGAATGCCAGTCATAGTGAAGGTTTCGGGATGAATATGCTTGAAGCTTTAGCAAGCGGTATTCCAGTAGTAACTTATGCTGNTGACTACACTAGAAATAACTTAATTAAAGATGGCGTAAATGGCTTTAATGTGGTTAAGACAACACCAGTTGGTTTAGCTAATAAAGTTTTAGAGCTTTTGGGTGATAGTAAAGAATATGCTAACCTTTCTCAAGGAGCAATTCAGACAGCTAAAGAAAATTCTGAAGCTAACTTTATAAAGCAATGGGATAAATTTATAGACTAAATNTTTTATTTTAGTAGTTGGATATGCTAATTTAGTTTAGATAGATAAATTTACTTAAGATAAAGAATAGGGGAAATTTTAATGTCTAGAAAAGACTTACATAAAAAAGAGGTTTTCTCTTTACGAAAATTATCCGTTGGTTTAGCCAGTGTGATGATTGGTTCGTTTTTCTTTTTNGCNCATGATAACGATGTTGTACATGCGGATGAAGTGAAAGAACCAGAATCAGCTGCTGTNGANCAAGCTACGCTTGAAGCTGCAGGNGAACTAGCCAACGACTCACACNTAACTAATCAAATTTCAAATGATAGCAAAGGTTCTGTTGCTAGTGAAGCTGCTACNNCTCAAAGTGCAAATTCAGTGGCTAATGATGAAGTAAGCACAGCTAGTGCAAGTACAGTTAGTCAATCTGCCGCTCCAGCTAGTCAAAATAGCGACGCAGATGAATTAGCACATAAAGAAGTAGCTAAGAATACTGCAACTGAGACTACTGCTGCTACTAGTACGGATTCAAATAAGACAGCCGAAACTACAACTCAAACTAATTCGTTTGAAGTAAAAACTGCTAGTCTTCTTACTGATAATAATAACTTAGCAAATAGTGATCAATTAGGTGAATCAAAAGTTGAAACTAATGCAACTGACTTTTCACAATATGTTGATAATGCTAATTCAATGGCATCAATTGCTACAAGTTATGCAACTCAAGCAGATTTATCTAGTGCTACGANTGCATTGTCTAATGCTACTAGTGTAGCTAATTCAATTTCTAGTTTTGATCAACAAATTACAAACTCAATTCCTACGATTGGACCAGATTCAAGCTATACTTTAACCGGATTTCCACCAGCTACAGTTCAAGATGATATGGCATCTTTAGCCGATCTTTATAATGAAAGTGAAGACGACGACGGAAACCCAATAACAATTGCAGATTATATTAATGATTCATTGGCAAGTGCAGCTGCAGCAGCAAGTAGTGCAAGTAGCCTCGCTACAAGTATTGCCAGTGCCGTTGATAAATATAATAATGAGACAAATGCAGATTCAAAAGCGAGTTTGGCACAAAGTTTAAGTGCAAGTCTTGATAGTGCGATGGCTTCAGTTGCTAGCTATGCAAAAGATACTATTAGCTTTGTCCAAAGTGCNCAAAGTCAGTATCTTTCAGCTGCAAGTACTGCAACTAGTTTAACGGCAGATATTATTAGTGAAACAGCTACTGCTCTAGATTCTATCGCAANTGTGGCTACTAGCAATGCACCAGTAGCGACTTCAGTAGCTAATGAATTGAGCAGCTACAGTAGTAGCTATCCAAATGGTATTACAGTTTCTGGATATCCGATTGGTACTNCCGCTGCTGTAAGGCCTGTGGAAACTAAGGTAGATTCTTTATCTAGTGCAGCCGACAGTGTTGCTAGTTTGGCTGTAGGTCTCTCAAATGTTGCCAGTTCAGCTCGTGAAACAGCCGCACAGTTAAGTTATGCAGCTATTGATGAAAGTACTATGCATAGTGCTACCAGTGCAGCAGCTCAAAAGGCTAGTGATTTAACTGCTGCTATTGAAGCTTTAAGCCAGAATAATACTAGTGAGGCAGCTGCAAGTTTGAGTGCCGCTGCAAGCAGTAATACTGATTTTGCAAATATTGATAATCAAATTAATAATTTAGCGTCAACTCTTGATAAGACTAGTACTTCAAGCCCAATTGGGGTAGCCCAAAGTATTGCTAATGAAGCAAGTGCCCTTGCAGGAATTGGTGAAGCTGCAAGCACGTATGCAAAGAAGGAAGGGTTAGCCGCTGCGCAAATCCTGCTCTTTGAAGTTGAAGTGGCAGCTGCTAAGGAAACAATTACAAGTGCTGCAAGTGCTGCAAGTAGTGCTCAAACTGCTGCTTCTAGTGCTACCGCCTCAGTAGCTACTAAAAGTAATGCAATTAGTCAATTAGTTGATCAGTATCCAGATCAATTAGCCTCTTATGCTAATGCAGCAAGTAGTGCATATAACATCTCATCTACTGCAACTGGAGATGTTCCGAGTCAGGGGGCAAAAATTAACGCAGCTTCAAGTAGTGTTGCAAGGGCAACAAGGGCACCAGTTCCAGGTCAAAATAGACGTAATGGTGCTATTACAAACGCTGCNAATGCTCTNGCTGGGGATGTTAATTTGGCGCATTTAATGTATATNATGAGCTCTGATACAGCAGNCGCAATGGGAACGGGCTATTATCCAGCTTTATATNNNTCCATGGCAAGTCTGCCTCAACAGCTNGCATCTTATGCTAGTGAGGTAAATGCCGTAACCAGTAGTGCTGCTGCCGCTCAGCTTGCAGCTTCAAGTGCTGAATCTGATGCGCAAAGAGCNCAACAAGCAGTTGCTGATATTGATTTAGCTTATGAAAATACTGTTAGTGACTACATTAAGCTTAAGTCAGAAGCTGCCTCAACAGCTGCTTCAAGTGCAGCAGTTGATTCTACTACTGCTTCAAGTGCAACTAGTGCTGCACAATCTGCTCAAGATGCTGCAAGTTCAGCAGCTTCAAGTGCAAAGGATAACTTGTCTAGTGCAAATAATGAAGTTAATAGTGCTGCAGATGATTTAAATAGTCTCACTAATTTATCAAGTGCAAATGCGGAGAATAGAGTAGTAGCTGATAATTTAAGTAAAGCAAACACAGCTAAAACAAATGCAGATAGCTATGCTCAGGTAATTGCAGATAATAGTGATCTTGCAAGTTCAGCTGCTGCAACTGCTGCAAAAGAGACAGCAAGTGCTGCCGCTGCAAGTAGTACTGCATCCCAAGCAGCAAGTAGCGCAGCTAGTTATGCTGCTCTTGTAGATGCTGCTAAAGCAAATGGTGATACTTCGGCTGCAAGTAGTGCTGCCTCCCAAGCCGCTGCCCAAGCAGTTATTGCGTCCCAAGCTAAGAGTGCTGCTCAAAGTGCTGCCAGTGCTGCAAGCTTGGCTCAATCAACTGCTAATGCAGCATTAACTGCAATTGCAAGTGCCCAAACTTCACTTACCAGTGAAGCAAACAAGATTGTGGATTACTTAAGTGCAGCTCAAACTAATGTAGAACAAGCAAGTGCTGCAAGTTTAGCTGCAAGTCAAGCAAATTCAGGTGCTAGTGCCGATAAAGCAACTACTGATCAAACAACAAGTGATGTTGATAGTGCAGCAGTCGATATCAAGAATGCTAATAGTGCTGCTACTTCAAGTGCTAGTGAAGGTAATTCATATTCTTCTAGTGCTGCTAGTCAATCAGCTTCTCTGGCTACTCAACTTGATTCTTACTCAGATAATCCGGTTGTAGTTAGTGCTGCATCAACTGCAAGTGAGGAATCAATAGTTTCAAGTACTGCTGCAAGTAATGCCGTAAATGCAGCCCAAAGTGCAGCTTCCCTAGCTTCTACTGCAGCTACTTACACTTCAGCTGCNAGTGAAGCTGCAACTAAGGCAAGTAATGCTGCCAGTGCTGCAAGTGCAGCTAATGATGCTGCAAGTAGTTATGCCGCTTTAGGTGATATTGCTAATGCTCAATCAGCTGCAAGTGCAGCCAGTGCAGCTAGTCAAGCTGCAAGTGAAGCTGCAAGCACCGCGGCTAGTTTATTATCAGATGCTAAGAAGACTTCTGAAAGTGCATCTAGTGCTGCNAGTGCTGCNGATTCTTATGCNAGTGCTGCAAANGTNGCNNNTGTANNAGCNTCNGTNGCCGCTAGTGATGCTGATCGTGCAATTTTGGCAGAAAGTTACGCAAGTAATGCCAAGAGCCAAGCCAGTCAAGCTGCATCAAGTGCTGCAAGTACCGCTGCAAATTCAAATGCAGTCTCATCAAGNGCATCAGAAGCTCTTGATGCAAACAGTAAAGCTTCAAATAATGCTAATAGTGCAGGTATCAACTCNGATTNNGCGTNAGTCTACNGCCAGTGATGTTGCTTCAATGGCTAGTGATCACCCAACTAACTCCTTAGCAAGTAGTGCAGCAACTAGAACTAATAATGATTCACAAGTTGCAAGTAGTGCCGCTACTAAGGCAAGCAGTGCCGCAGATGTAGCAAGCTCAGCTGCTCAAGATGCTGCNACTCAAAGTNNNGCTGCAAATGNTGCNAGTNNNACTGCAAGTAGTGCAGCCGCAAAAGCCTCAAGTGCCGCAAGCGATGCAGCAAGTTTTGCTAAAGAAGGAAACGCCAGTGCCGCAAGTAGTGCAGCCAGCGTCGCTTCAGCTGCTAACTCAGATGCCGCAAAAGCCTCAAGTGCCGCAAGTGTAGCTAGTGAAGCTGCAAGCCTTGCTAACTCAATCGCTTCAAGTGCTGCCAGTGAAGCTGCTTCATATCAAGCTATTGCCTCTAGTGCAGCCAGCGACGCAGAAGTGGCTAAGAGTGAAGCTAGTGAAGCAATTGTTGGTGAAAGTGCCGCTAGTGCTGCCAGTGAAGCTGCTAAATCTGCTTCAGCTGCCTCAACTGCAGTTAACTCATACGAAGTAGTTGCAAGTAGCGCAGCTAGTGTAGCAAGAGATTACAATAGTAATGCAAATAGCGCATCTACTTCAGTTGCTCATACTGCTGAAGATACGAAGGCTATTGCCGATCAAGTAGCCTCAATGGCAAGTGAATATGCAAGTAATGAAGTAGTTTCAAGCGCAGCCGCAAAAGCTTCAAGTGCAGCAACTGCTGCAAGTTCAGCCGCAAGTAGTGCTGCAAGTCTAGCATCTTATGTAAGCTCAGTTACTAGTGATGCCGCAACTCAACGTTCAATTGCTGCTGACCAAGATCATATTGCAAGTGAACAAGCAAAACTTGCCAATAGTGCTGCTAGCGCTGCTGATGCTGCATATAAGGCAAGTAATGCAAGTGCAGCTGTCAGTTTAGCTGCTGTAGCTAGTGCGGCTAATAGTGCAGCACAAAGTGCTGAAGCAGTAGCTTCAAGTGCTGCCAGTCAGGCTCTTGTAGATGAAAGTGAAGCAAACAAATCAATTGCAACTCTCAATAGCTATGCGCAAGATGCTTTAAACTTTGAAAGTGAAGCTAGTGCCGCTAAGAGTGAAGCAATTAATAACATTTTGGAGAATGTGGTCGATGATGCAATTGCTAGTGGTGCCGCAAGTGCCGCTGATTCTTCAGCTCTAAAGACTAAATCTTATGCAAGTCAAGCTTCGAGTTCAGCTAAGGAAGCGAACAGCTCAAGTACTGTAACTAGTGAAAATACTAATTCAGCAGCCAGTCAAGCAAGTGCTGCTAGTGATACAGCTACTGAAGTATCTTCAATGTCTGATGCTCATCCAACTAATTCCTTAGTATCAAGCGCTGCAGTCAAGGCTAATAGTGCCGCAAAACGTGCAAGTAGTGCCGCTAGTGCAGCAAATGTGGCTAAAACTAATGCAGATTCAGCAAGTAGTATTGCTAGTGAAGCTTATGATGCTGCAAAAGTTGCTGATGATTTAGCAAGTAGTGCCGCTAATGCCGCAAATATAGCCAAAAGTGCCGCTGATTCAGCTGCTGCTGATGGTAACACTGCTATAGCAAGTAGTGCCGCAAGCGTAGCTAGAAGTGAAGCGGCCGTAGCTAAGAGTGCAGAAAGTACTGCTCAAAGTGCTGCAAGAAGGGCAAGCAGTGCTGCAAGTATTGCCAGTCAGGCCGCAAGTGCTGCAAGTTCAATGGCCGAAATTGCAAGCCAAGCAAACAGCACAGCAGCTGTTGCTAAGAGTGAAGCCAGTGATGCCATTAGAGGTGAAATTGCTGCAAGTNCAGCAAGTCAAGCTGCAAGTAATGCTGCTGATGCACATACAAATGCCACTTCAGATGAATCAGCNGCAAGTAGTGCTGCCAGTGCTGCTGGAAGTTACAGTCAAAGCGCTGCTGATCTTTCAAGTACAGCTACTAGTCAAGTAAGTGATGCTCAAAGTAATGCAGATGATGTAGCAAGCTTAGCTAGTGAACATCCAACTAATAGTGTGGTAGCNAGTGCCGCTGAAAAGGCTAATAGTGCTGCAAGTAACGCTAAGTCAGCTGNNAGTGCTGCAAGTAGTGCTGCAGTAGTATCTTCAACTGCNGCAAGCAGTGCAGTTGTTGAACNTTCTACTGCCAGTGAACAAAATAGTATTGCCAGTGAAGCCGCAAGTANTGCTGNTGATTTAGCAAGTAAGGCTGATAGTGCCTACAAGGCTAGTGANGCTTCAATGGCNGAAAGTNTNGCTAGTGAAGCTTCAAGTGCCGCNNNTNTTGCAAGCAGTGCTGCGACTGCTGCTTCAANNGCTGCAAGTCAAGCAATTATNGACGAANAAACTGCTAAAACTCATGCNGANCTTGCTTCAAGTGCTGCTAGTGATGCNTTTAATTTTGATAGTGAAGCAAGTGCNGCTAAGAGTGAAGCAGAAGATAACTTAAGTCAAGCTAGCGATGCTGTAGATAGTGCATCGAGTGCATCAAGTNCTACAAGTAGTTCAGCAATTCAAACTAGTTCATATGCAAGTATTGCAAGTAGCGCCGCTAAGTCAGCAAGTTCAGATGAAAGTGCTGCATCAGACTCAACAAGTGCTGCAAGTTCATCAGCAAGTCAAGCTAGTGAAACAGCTAGCGAAGTAGCTTCAATGGCAAGTGACCATCCAAGTAATTCACTCGTATCAAGTGCTGCAGATAAAGCATCAAATGCTGCAAGTACTGCTAAGAGTGCTGCAGACAAGGCTTCAAGTGCAACTAGTGCCGCTTCAGAAGCTGCCAGTTTAGCAAGTGATGAATACAAGAAGGCAAGTGAAGCTGATGCAATAGCTAAGAATGCTGCAGATCTTGCTTCAAATGCCATGAGTGAAGCAGCAAGTGCTGCATCTGTAGGTGATACAAGCGCAGCAAGTAGCGCAGCTGCTAAAGCAAGCAGCGCTGCCAGTGCCGCTAAGAGTGCAGAAAGTGCTGCAAGTACTGCTGCATCAATAGCGCAAAGTCATGCCAGTGTGGCAAGTAGTGCTGCCAGTGAAGCAAGTTCAATGGCTGATATTGCCAGCCAAGCAAGTAGCACAGCTGCAGTAGCTAAGAGTGAAGCTGGAGATGCAATTAGGGGTGAAATTGCTGCAAGTTCAGCAAGTCAAGCTGCAAGTAGTGCTGCAGACGCACATACTAATGCAAGTTCAGCTGAATCAGCAGCAAGCAGTGCCGCCAGTGCTGCTGGCAGTTACAGTCAAAGTGCAGCTGCTCTCTCAAGTACTGCTGCAAGTCAATCAAGTTCAGCTCAAAGTAATGCCGCTGATGTAGCAAGTTTAGCTAACCAACATCCAACTAATAGTGTTGTTGCTAGTGCAGCAGAAAAAGCAAATAGTGCTGCAAGTAATGCTAAATCGGCCGCAAGTGCCGCAAGCAGTGCAGCAAGTGTATCTTCAAGTGCTGCAAGCAGTGCAGTTGTTGAACGTTCTACTGCAAGTGAACAAGAAAAAGCAGCAAGTTCAGCCGCAAGCCTTGCTAACTCTTTAGCTAATGCAGCTGATAGTGCTTATAAGGCAAGTGAAGCCGATAAAGCTGAGTCATTAGCAAAGG
>JAAVAW010000023.1 GCA_014803905.1 Lactobacillus sp.
AAACCAACGATTTCAACTTCGTCACCAACTTTAACAGTACCACGGTCGATACGACCAGAAGCAACAGTACCACGACCAGTAATAGTAAATACGTCTTCAACTGGCATTAAGAATGGCTTATCAGTATCACGTTCTGGAGTTGGGATGTATTCATCAACAGTGTCCATTAACTTCATGATAACTTTTTCTTGTTCTGGATCGCCTTCAAGTGCCTTCAAAGCTGAACCACGGATAACTGGTACATCATCACCAGGGTAATCGTATTCAGTTAATAAGTCACGAACTTCCATTTCAACTAAGTCGATCAATTCTGGATCGTCAACTAAGTCAACCTTGTTCAAGAATACAACGATGTATTGAACACCAACTTGACGAGCAAGTAAGATATGTTCACGAGTTTGTGGCATAGGACCATCAGTTGCAGCAACAACTAAGATGGCACCATCCATTTGTGCAGCACCGGTAATCATGTTCTTGATGTAGTCGGCGTGACCTGGAGCATCCATGTGAGCGTAGTGACGCTTAGCAGTTTCGTATTCAACGTGGGCAGTGTTAATAGTGATTCCACGTTCCTTTTCTTCTGGAGCTGCGTCGATTTGTGAGTAATCTTCTGCTTGTGCTAAACCTTCTTTAGCTAAAACAGTAGTAATAGCTGCAGTTAAAGTGGTCTTACCATGGTCAACGTGGCCGATAGTACCAATGTTAACGTGCGGCTTGGTTCTTTCGTAATGTTCTTTTTCTGCCATTAAAATGACCCTCCTGTAAATTTGCAAGAAGTCCGTTGAGTAAGTAACGGATAATTCTCTGTTGATTATTATACTACTTTCAAAGGTAAAAGCATAGCTTTATTTGCTTTCTACCCCTTTGAAAATATCCTTAGTTGATTATACTAAATCTAGCAAAAAAGTAAACCTTTTTTGCTTTTTAAATTATTAAATTTGTTTAATTATCAAAATCATCTACAGCATGTTCAACAGCTAAATACTGATAAATTTGATCTAAAAGTTTTTGGTTGGCACCACCCTTTTTTTCTTCTATATATTTACGAAAATCGTGTGCAAATTGATCAGGATCATGAATATAATCATGTAAAGTAGGATAAAGCATCCCTATTACAATATTTAATTCTCCAACCATTAAAGTTAATTTACTTGGATCCCGTCGTAAGTAATCTGCAATACTAATACATACTTCCCGATATACCGGATCTTTTTCTAACAGCATTGTTTGTGCAGGAACAAAACTTTTAGCTTCTCCTAAAACAAAAACTTTAATTTCTTTATTAACTCCAAGTTTAATTAAATCTTCACATAAAGATAGACGCAAAGCGAAATTTTGACTTGGATCAAGCAATAAGCTCTCAGCCAATAAGATAAAATTTTCTCTACTTAATTGAAAAAGCTTTAAATAATCCGCTTCAGTTATATTTTTTAAACTTCTAAAATTTTGCATTAATTTTTGTTGATCAGCTTCAGCTATTGGCTTTACTTCAATATCCACTTTTTTCTTCAACAAATTATCTAATTCTTGTTTTTCAATATTAAAATTTCTTTTTTCTAAAATTGAAAGATAAGTTTGAAATACCCTTGTATCAGAAAAAAGATCAGGCTCTTCCTTAACGAGGGCATAGGCCTGATCTGCTTTTTCTTCTTTTAGATATATTTCACATAACTCACAAACAATTTCAGAATTATGACCAAAACGTAAGGTTTCAAGAAAATACTGCTTAGCTTGCGGTAAATCATTATTTTCTTCAGCCTCACGAGCCAAAGAAATCAAATTTTCTTGACTAGTAGTACTCATTTTTAGTTATCCTTCTTTTGTGCAGTTACATTTTTGTTAATTTTAGTATTTGTTCTCTTTTTTGGTCGTTGATTTTTAGAATGGCTTGTATTAGAGGACTTGCTTCTTGAAGGGCGTGCATTTTTGTCCTTAATTTCTTCTTTAGATTTATTTTGTTCATTGCGTTTCACCATAGCACGGTGTCTATTTTGGTTAACCTCCATGACTACTGGTAACACTACTGGGCGACGACCAGTTTGTTTATATAAGAATTTCTCCACGCTATTGCGCACATCTTGTTTTAATTCAGTCCAATCAAAACGCTTATGTTCAAAATTATTAGCGATGGCTTCTTTAATTGCTTCTGCCGCTCCATTCATCAAATCATGGTTAGCCTTAATATAAACAAACCCACGCGTTGAAACTAAAGGTTCTGATACAATTTTTTTCTTTTTGCGATCAATAGTTACTGCAGCAATGAATACACCATCATCCGATAAAACTTCACGGTCTCTTAAAACAATGTTTCCAACATCCCCAACACCCGATCCATCAATCATCGTATCATCACCAGGAACAGGATCACTTAAATAAAATCTTCCATTTTCAAGCTTTAAAACATCACCATTTTTAGTTAAGTAAACATTCTTTGGATCCATACCTACTTCACCGGCCAAGTTTTTATGAAGTTCCAGTAAACGATATTCACCAATAGCAGGAATCAAAAATTTAGGTTTCATTGTGTCAATTAAGATCTGCAAATCACGACCNGTTGCATGACCACTAGTATGACGTTCACGNCCTAATTGCTTTACTGTACCACCTGCGCGATAAATCATATCACTAGTTTGCGCTACCATTGTTTCTACTGAATGAGATGGGGTTGTAGCGATAAAGACAAGNTCACCTTTTTTAATCTTAATTAANCGATGGCGATTAGTGGCCATTTTNTGTAAAGACTTAAGTGGCTCGCCCATTCGNCCAGTTTCNAAGATTACTAATTCNTTATCAGGAATTTTCTTTAAGTCCTTACTATGAACTAATAAATCCTTTGGTACATTCAGGTAACCTAATTTCATAGCNGTATAAACAATTTTACCTATGTCACGTCCAGTTAAATAAACATGACGACCGGTAGCTGCTGCCGCTTGAAAAATTTCCTGAATTCTAACAATATTGGATGCTTTAGAAGCNACAATAATTCTACCCTCTTGGTTATTAAANGTATTAAGAATGTAGTTTTCAATTGAAGATTGACGATCATTAGGGAAAACCGCTTCAGCATTNGTCGAATCACTNAATAAGGCTAAAACCCCTTTTTGAGAAATTTCAGATAATCTCACAAAATCTGTTCTATATCCTTTTTTAGCGGATGGATCAAATTTGAAATCCCCAGTATANACAATTTCTCCTTCTTTTGTAGAAATATCAATTCCTAANGAATCNGGNAAGGAATGTGTGGTTTTAAAGAAAGAAACACTTGCATTCTTAAAATCAATTTCAGTNTCTGCATCAATTACATGGAATAAATTATTTTTNCGACGTTTATTTTCACGTTGAACTGCTATCTTGGCTAATTCAATGGTTAGTTTAGAACCAAACACAGGAATATCATGATCACGTAAAATATATGGAAGTGCACCAATTGCATCATCATGTCCATGAGTTAAAAAGATTCCGGCAATTCGATCGCCATATTCTTTAAAGAAATCTANGTCAGGAATTACCACATCAATTCCCAACATTGANCTATCAGGATACTTAAGACCNGCATCCATAATAAAAATTTCATCATCAACTTGAACAGCATACATGTTTTTTCCATTTTCACGTACGCCACCCAACATCATTATCTTAATGTTTTGTGCCATAATTTTCTTCTTTCTAAATAATTATTCAATTTTCTTGTGGATCAATATGATCAAAACGAAATTTGTCTAANTAATTTTAGCATATTAAGACAATATTTTAAAAGAGATAGAAAAAAGACAGGTTCAATTGAACCTGTCTTTTAAGTGTGCAATGCAAATTTAATTTTATGATTAACGACGTAAACCTAATTCTTGGATTAAGTCACGGTAACGTTGAATATCCTTNTTTCTTAAGTAACGAAGNAAGTTACGACGGTGACCAATCTTCTTAAGCAAACCACGGTATGANTGGTGATCTTGCTTGTTTTCTTTTAAGTGTTCGTTTAAGTTATTAATTTCGTCAGTTAATAAAGCAATTTGAACTTCTGGAGAACCAGTATCGCCATCGTGACGAGCAAACTTCTTAATTAATTCATCTTTCTTTTCTTTTGAAATTGCCATGAATAATACCTCTCTTAAATATAATTGCCATTAACATCGTTAGCCGTTGGCGGCGTGAAAACAGCGTTAATGGTTCCAACAAAATATTATAATACATTGAACTTTTTAAAAATGCAAGCTCAATTNACCTTGCAAGGTTAAGACTCATTTAGTACAATTAACAGGTAAATCTATAATTTTATCGAGGTGAAATTCATGCCACAAATCAAATCTGCAATTAAGCGTGTTAAGACTACTGCTACTGCTAAGAAGCGCAACGCTTCTGAAATGAGTAAATTGAGAACTGATATTAGAAAGTTCAACGAAGCTGTTGAAGCTGACGCAAAGGATGTCCTCGATTTACAAGTTAAAGCTGCTCGTGCTCTTGATAAAGCNGTTTCAAAAGGTCTTATTTCAAAGAACAAGGCTAACCGTGATAAGTCACGTATGGCTAAGAAAGTAGCTGCTAAATAATTTTAAATATAAAAAGACAGAAGCANCCCTTGCTTCTGTCTTTTTTTGTANTTAAATTGCTAAAATAAACATCTTTAAATATTCATTTCCCCGATAAGTACCATTTTTATAACCAAAATCTAANTCAATTAATTTCCTCATTATTGACTTTAATCTATTTAAAGAAATCNTATTTTGCATCGTAANTTGAATTCGATAAGGGTTAGCNTTTANTTCCTTAACNATCTGTTCCTTAGTCCAGCGACGTTCTTGTAAAACTTTAACGGTCATTAAAAATTCAAATTGTGACTCAAAAATAGCAATTAACTGCACTGGACTATTTCCTTCTCGTAAATGTCCATCTAATCGTGCACTAGCTTGAGCATAATCGCCGTTAAAAGCCGCTGTTAAAATCTCAAAAACATTTTCCGATAAAGATCGATCTATATTTTGTTCAATTAAGGATTCAGTTATATTTTTATCATCACTAATATTTTTTAGTTTGACATAATTACTTAAAGCGGTATCTAAAACTTGATCGCTTCGTTGGATTAGTAATTGTAGGGCCTGGTTAGTAATTCGATAACCATCATTTTTACTGATTCCTTTAATTATTCCACTAATTTCATATGGCCGGAACTTGGTTTCAACAAGATCAACTTGTTGTAAAAGAGTTTTGGTTATTTTTTTACGTTTATCAATTTTTTCATAACTNGCAATAAAAACAACTACATTCTCTAATTCTTGCAAATGATTCAAAATAACCTGTAACTTTTCAATTTGCTTTTTATATTTTGCTGCAACTTTNGCAGTTAAAAAGAAAGGATTTTTAACAATAATTAATTTTTGACTAGAAAANAGAGATGATTCAGTCAGGCTAGCCATTAGTTCATCTAATCCATCCTCAACACAGTCAACTACACTTTGTTCTAAATCTTTAAATTTTTCTTGATTAACAAAATCCTGAACTAAATAATCATTTAAGTATGCGTCACTACCAGAAATCAAAGTTTGAGGATTATTAATATTNGTGGGTTTAAATAATTCAATCAGTGCCATGTATTGTTCCTTGATTATAAGTTTTAAAATTATTTTTTAAAGTAATTGGGAAATAAGTCCATGTAATTGTACCACTATCTTGAGTTGTATAATACGGAATTTGCAAGTTATGAAGTGTTTGCAAAGTCTCTTGATGGGGATGGCCAAANCGATTATTTCTTCCTGCTGAAATAAAAACTAAATTTGGTCTAAGTTGNGCCATAAATTCTGGATTTGATGAAGTTTTACTTCCATGATGCCCTAATTTAAAATAATCAATTTTTACCGGCAAATTTTGTATTAACTGTTTTTCTCCGNCTTGATCTAAATCTCCAGTAAATAGCCAATTTTTATTAGCAAGNGTAAACCATAAAGAAAGTGAATCTTCATTTTTTCCTTCTCCNGCTTTGAAAGGAAATACAATATGNAATGATATTCCCTCTTNTTTAACTANATCCCCTGCAATTAATGGAACTAATTTTGTATATCTNATTTTGCCCNCAATTCGCTTTAAAAACGAGGGATTTTGATTTAATCCCTGAGCGAAATANAATTTCTTTACTGGTATTTGTTCTAATAATGGTCCTAAATCACCAATATGATCTGCATCCTGGTGAGACAAAAAAACTCCATCTAAATGATCAATTCCTTGAGCATATAAATACGGAATAGTGATGTGATTAAGTTGNGGCTCTGTTTTTGTTCTTCCAAAATTCAATTTTCCACCTGTATCAATTAAATATGNCTTTCTTTTAATTGGAGTAGTAATTAAAATGCTATCNCCTTGACCAACATCAATTACCGAAACTTGTCCATAAAGCGGAAAGTGAATTGAAATAAATAATCCTAAATATACTAATCCTAAATAGAAGATTTTTTTACTTTGACAATTATGCTTNTGACTAGACGTAACAATCCAAATAATCATCCCTAAAAGAATAATTGTTTGCCACCAGGTAATCTTNCCAAAGGTTATCATTCCTATTTTAGTTTGCGCNAAAAANCCAATNGCTCGCATAATAATCGTAAATATTTCTTCTANCAAAATAGTTAAAGACGGAATTANCCTATAAGTTAACNCACCAACAAAAGTTAATGGTAATAATACAAAATTAAAAANTGGTACAATTAATAGATTAAATATAATGGTTAAGANATTTATACGATAAAANTTAAAGAGTAGTATTGGTGAGATTAAAAGATTTAATAANAATCCTTGTAACAAAACTTTATTTTCACCTATTAATTCCAAACCAAGAACTAATAAATATGATAATACTGCTCCACAATTAAAAAATAATTTTGGTTGAATAAATAAATGAATTAACGCTACNAAGCCTAGCCTATCACCTGAAGCAAGTGGAATTTTAGATAAAGAAAATATTTTTCCAAGTCCATATCCTAAACTAGCTCTAACAAAGCCCGGCTGAAAATCCGAAAAAAATACCTCGATGGCTAAAAAGGTTGCACATATAATGGCCGTTTCATATTCATTTCTCTTTAAAATAGTACAAACAGTTGAAATAAAAATTGTATACAGCCCTACGTGTAACCCTGAAATACTTAAAAGATGAATTATACCAAGATCACGATAATTATTTAAAATAACTTTAGTTTCATCATCTGAATTTTCAGCCAAAATCATTTCACTTGCCATAAAACCAAGTAATTGTGGTAAAGATCGACAATAATTCAAAATATTACTACGTAAACTATGTAAACGATCCAAAAGAGTCTGTGATTTATGGGCAACTTGATAATTTTTTAAAATAACTCTTTCATAAATTCCTTGTCCCGCATAATATTTTTGATAATCAAATTGCCCTAAATTAGTTGCTGGCTCTATTTTAGTAACTTGCCCACTTAAATTATGTAAAATAAACGCTTCTTTCTTATTAATAACCTTTTTTAAATTAGGTGTAATTGGCATACTTACCAAAACTTTGGAGTTGCCGCTCTTGGCTTGGCCAGAAGCATAGTTCTCTTTCACTTTTAATTGATCAGGATAAACAACTAACGGTTGGGCCAGATTAAATGATCTAGGTATTTGCTTTTGTTTAAATCCTAACATGATAAAAACTAAAAGAATAAAAAAAGAAAAATATTTTAGGTTAGAATATTTAATCCAGATTAAAAAAAGTCCATAGATTATAAGACTAATTCCTACTAAATGCTGAGTAAAAGTAGTAGCCTGAAAAAACCAAAAAGATGTAATTGCAATAAGTATTCCATTTAAAAATAAATATCCGGGAGTTAAGTAGTTATAAAGCCAATTGATCTTTGAACTTTTCAAAGGTCTTTTCTCCGATACCCGATACTTTTGTAATATCTTCTATTTGTTTGAAACCACCATTTGCATCCCTAAATTGAATAATTTGTTCCGCTCTTTTTTCTCCTATACCATTTAATTTTTGTAAATCCGACACAGTAGCACTATTTAAATGAATTTGTTCTTGATTATTATTTTCCGCAGTCACATTATTATCATTTGATGTTGATATACTTGAAGAATTTACTTCTACTTTTTCTCCTTCATGTGGAATATATATTTGGTCTTGATCCTTTAATAATTGAGCTCGATTAATGGCTTTTATTTGTGCCTTTTCTGTNAGTCCGCCAGCAACTTCAATCAAATCAACTAAACGCGCACCTGGTTTTAATGTATAAACTCCGCCATGCTTTACAGCTCCTGATATATCACATGTTACTTTTGATGATGCAGAAGTTCGATCATTTGATGAATTTATATCTTTTTTAATAGAAGTAGATTGATTTTTGTTTGACCCATCCAATGTCTGACTTTCCTGCATTGGTGCTAATAATTTAGAATTATCTACTTCCGATTTATGCGAATTAAAATAGTACAATCCCCCACCTAGGAATAAAATTCCAATGATAAAATATTTCTTTTTTTCATTAATAAAATCTTTTATCTTTTCTAAATTCATTATTTTCACCTCATAGTCTATTACGCATTTTTTTAATTTTACGTAAAAAAAAGNGCTCCTTTTCGGAGCTCTTTTTAGCTATGTGTTTTCAAATAATTTAAAGCATCATCAAAATTTCTTACTGGTACAATTTTCATTTTTGTATGAAGTTTCTTAGCAGTACGCTCTGCTTCAACATAATTTGTTTGATTCTTCTTTATTCCAGGTGGTTGATCAGTTGGAGCAAAAAATATTTTGGCTCCTTGCTTATTTGCAGCTACTACTTTTTTATCTACACCACCAATTATTCCAACATGTCCATTCTCATCAATTGTTCCAGTTCCCGCAACTTTATCATCTGTTAGTTTATGCTGAGTAAAAATTTGATAACATGCTAAACTAAACATCAATCCTGCCGAAGGCCCACCAATATTTCCAGCATCAATTTTAATTTTGGGTTTCGTTATAACCTGAGTATGATCGACTAATTGAATTCCAATACCACTTCTTTTAGTTCCAGCCAGATGGATAGTCTTTCCTGTAAAAGAATATAATTTATTATCTCGTAATACCGACACACTTATCTTTTTTTGACTCGGGAGTGTTCCCACATAATTTATTAACTGTTTAGTTGACTTAAATTTGTGCCCATTAACTTTCTCAATTGTATCTCCTACTTTTAATTTCTTTTTAAAAGAGGAACCTGGCAAAATATTCATTACGTAAACACCCAAATATTGTTGTTCATATGGAACCTTAGCTTTCTTTGCAGCATAATAAAGTGCATTATTTTGGCTAGTTTCCATATAATATTTTTGCATTTGATCATATTCCTGACTATTTGNATTTCCCATAACTTCTTGTTTAGTATAGCGTGTATCATACGGTCNCAGAAATGAGATCAAATAGTCAATCATAACAGCAGGACGTTCTGACACTGTTACGAAATATAAATTATTATAATTATTCTTTTTATTTGACCTAATTAAAGAACTAACCGGGCTAGCTTGTCCAGGAGCATCAATAACATAATTAGTTGGCCAAAGGCAAAATACCAAAANCACAAAAAATGCTGCTATAATTAGCAGCCATTTTTTTAAACTAAATTTACCTGATTTATTCATTCTTATTTACTTTTTCTTTTAATGCTTTAGCAACTTTAGCNGGTACTAATTTTTTGACATCTCCACCAAATATAGCCGTTTCTTTAATCATTGAAGATGAAATAAAACTATTTTCTGGTCCCGTTAAAAGAAAAATTGTATTCAATTCAGGAGCAAGAGTTTTATTAATTTGGGCGATTTCTCGTTCATAATTAAAATCTGCATCATTTCTTAGACCACGTACAATGGTCGTTGCACCTAATTCTCGTGCGACATCAATTGTTAATTCTACGGGACGCCCAATTACTTCAACATTTGAAAGAGATTTTAGGACCTCAGTTGCTAACTCGACCCTTTCTTTTTCACTAAATAAGTAATTTTTTTGAGTATTAGTCATTATTACTACATAAAGNTTATCAAAGGTTTTTGCAGCAGTCTGAATTGTTTCTAAATGTCCATTAGTCAATGGGTCAAAACTTCCCGGAAAGATTGCCTTTACCATTAATTAAGTCCTTTCGTAAACTTTTACTTTAGTTCTACCTAAGTGATGATCTTTCTTTAAGGTAAAGCCCTCAACTTCGGGCAATTCTGTATGTTCATCAGTTTCTGCTATCACTAAAGCATGAGGATTTAATAAATTTAACTTGATCATAGTTAACATTACTTTTTGAATTTTTTCTTTAGCATAAGGTGGATCCAAAAAAACCAAATCAAAAGTCATATCTTTTTCCGCCAGCAACTTTAAAGCTCTAAANTCGCTAGTTTTTATTACTTCAAAACGTTCTGGTTCTTTAGTCAATTCTACGTTCTTTTTGATTATTTTACATGCTTGAGCACTAACATCAACTAAAACAGCTCGNTCATAACCTCGTGATACTGCTTCTATTCCTAGNGCNCCGCTGCCTGCATAAAGATCTAAGACACTACCACCATTAAAGAATTGTCCTAATGAATTAAAAAGTGATTCTTTAACTTTATCACTTGTCGGTCTGGTCGCATTACTTTTTAAAGTAAAAAGATTTCTTTTTGCATATTTTCCTGAAATAATTCTCAATTAAGTGAATCTCCATTTTCTAACATTTTTTCNGCTTNAANACGCATTTCTTCCATTAATTTATTCTCATATTCNGCTGAAAAATTTAAATTNTCNTGATGTGATTTTTCCACTTTTTTTACAAAAGATTTATGTTCTAGTTCTTTAATAATCGNATCAATTTGTTTATTATCCACATAAATAATTACATAGCCATTCTTTCTNGAAAAATAAACTATATCTCCATAATGTCTTAATTTAAATTGATCNCTTGCATGATAAAGCCAAACAATAATACTTTTTCGTTTTTCAATCTTATTGCTATGCTTTAAGTCACGATAAACTAGCCCCATTATTGAATACTCCTATTTTCCAGCANTATTTTTCGTTCATTNGCCGCTATATTTAGTACAATTCCTAGTCCTGCTGTTAAGACAATCATGGATGANCCACCATAAGAAATAAAGGGTAAAGTTACCCCTGTNATAGGTANTANCCCTAAAACNGCTCCAACATTAAATAAGGTTTCAGTAAAAATCATCGTTGTAACACCAAAACACACTAAGGCATTAAATTGAGTATGAGCCCGAAGGCCAACTTCTGTAACACGCCACATTAAGAAGAAAAGCAGACCAACGACTANAATTGCCCCAATTGCGCCTAATTCTTCTGCCGTAATTGAAAGGATAAAATCAGTATAAGGTTCTGGCAAATAACCACGTTTTTGCATCGAATTACCTAATCCTACTCCAAAGAGGCCTCCATTATGAATGGCATAATAAGAATTAACCAATTGTGCTCCACCTGTTTTTTCAAGTTTAAATGGATGAGCAAATGCNAATAATCGCTGGAATTGATAAGAGTCNTTAATAAATCCTGGTTCCCAAACTAATAAGATAAATACAAGNGCCACAACAGCAATAAATAGAGCAGCTAGCCAGCGTAAAGCCAATCTAGTTGGGATACCAGAAACAGAATACATGACAAAGACAATCATAAACAAAATTGCGGAACCACCGAAGTCCGGTTCAACAATTACAAGGGCAATCATTGCAAATGAAATAATAGTAGGACCAGAAAGATTTTCCCAGATATGTCCTGGAACGAACTTTCCATCCCTTCTATTTAATACATATGCTAAATACAGCACTAAAGATAATTTTGCTAACTCTACTGGCTGGATATTAATAAAGCCTAAATTAATCCAACCGACAGCTCCATTAACTGCAGCTTGTCCATGACTTATTATTTTTAAAGCCACTAAAAACAGCAATAAAATAAAAGATAAAGCCAAATAAGAAAGAACAAATTTTTTATTTTTAAATACTTGTAATTTCATTCCAAAAGTTGGAATACCAAATAAGACAAAAGCCGCTATAAAATACATAATCTGGCGACTCATATATACGGTTGATTTAAAACCATTTACCAATAAAATATCAGAACTGGCTGAATAGACCATAAGAATTCCTAACAAGCATAAGATCAAATAAGGAATCAAAATGGAATAATCCATATATTTTAATTTTTTGCGCACACTACTTGCTCCTCTTTTTAATAATGTCTTTATTATATCACTCACTATTTTTATTTAGGAAACAAGAAAAGGCAAGGAAAATTTCCTTGCCTTTAATTAATATTAAAAATTACTTACCGCGTTTCTTATCGGCTTTCTTTCTTTCATTGGTGTTCAAAATCTTCTTACGTAAACGAACACTTTGTGGGGTAACTTCACAATATTCATCTTCATTTAAGAATTCAAGAGATTCTTCTAAAGTTAATTTCTTAGGAGTCTTGATTGAAGCCGAGTGATCTTTACCTGCAGCACGGGTGTTAGTTAAATTCTTACCNTTAGTAACGTTAACAGCAATATCACGTTCACGAGATGATTGACCGACAATCATACCTTCGTATACTTCAACACCNGCACCAATAAACAATTCACCACGTTGTTCAACTGATTGAAGTGAATAAGTAGTTGATTGTCCTTGGTTAATTGATACTAAAGCACCATTACGGCGACCTGGTTCCCAATTCTTAATTACGGGAGCATACTTTTCAAAAGTATGGTTCATAATACCATAACCAGCAGTTTGAGACATGAATTCGTTGTTATAACCAATCAAACCACGTGATGGAACCAAGAATTCTAATCTAGTTTGACCATTACCAGTAGATTCCATATTCTTCATTTCACCTTTTCTTTGTGAAAGTGAATCAATAACAGAACCAACATATTCATCAGGTGTATCNACTTGAACAGCTTCATATGGTTCACACATTACACCGTCAACTTCACGATAAATTACTTTAGGACGAGAAAGTTGTAATTCAAATCCTTCACGACGTAATTCTTCAACTAAAATTGAAAGGTGAAGTTCACCACGTCCGGAAACAGTCCAAGCATTNGTTCTATCAGTAGGTTCTACTTTTAATGAAACATCTGTACGAGTTTCACGGATTAAACGATCTTCTAGTTTCTTAGGAGTAACTTGATCCCCTTCTCGACCTGCAAATGGTGAATCATTAGCAACAAAGTCCATTTGNAAAGTTGGTGGATCAATATTAAGAAGTGGNAAAGCTTCAGGTTTATCTGGTGAAGCAATAGTTTCACCAACNTAAATATCATTAATACCTGAAATAGCAATAATATCGCCGGCTTTTGCTTCCTTAATNTCGTTNCGCTTTAAACCAAAGTAACCAAATAATTTAGTAACTCTAAAGTTTTGAGTTGAACCGTCACGNTTCATAACNGTAACNTNNTCACCAACTTTAANNNTTCCNCGGNANACACGACCTACNCCAATACGNCCTACATAATCATCCCAATCAAGCATAGTGATTTGGAATTGTAATGGTTGATCGGCTGTATCTTCTGGCGCAGGAATATTCTTNATAATAGTATCAAAAATTGGGTTCATAGTTTCTTCTTGCTTACTTGGATCAGAATCGTANGAAGAAGTACCATTTAAAGCACTCGCATAAACAACTGGGAAATCAAGTTGTTCATCAGTAGCTCCTAATTCAATAAATAACTCAAGAACTTCATCTAAAACTTCTTGTGGACGTGCACCAGGACGGTCAATCTTATTGATTACAACAACTGGCTTTACACCAGCTTCTAAAGCCTTTTTTAACACGAAACGTGTTTGAGGCATCGTACCTTCATAAGCATCAACTAATAAAAGTGCTCCNTCTACCATGTGCATGATACGTTCTACTTCTCCACCNAAGTCGGCGTGTCCTGGAGTATCCAAGATATTAATAGTAGTATCACCNTATTTAACAGCGGTATTCTTAGATAAAATAGTAATACCACGTTCACGTTCGATATCATTTGAATCCATAGCACGATCTTCAAGATTCATGTGTTCTGGTAAGGTATCAGATTGTTTTAANAATTGGTTAACTAAAGTGGTNTTACCGTGGTCAACGTGCGCAATAATCGCAATATTTCTTACATCGTCTCTTGTTGCCAAAAGAAATTCCTCCCTGAATTTCATAAAAAAACTGTGACTTCAGTCACAGCTCTTCTATGCAAAAATAAAATTGCAGTTTGTTGAAGCTTTATATTCTGTATAGTTTCAGTTGAAGATTTTATCAAANTATNAGTTCAAGGTCAATAACACCAATAAATCTTATCTAATTTTATTTCTAAAATTATTTAAGTTATTAATAAAAATAATGAAAANCTTTTAGTTTTTATTTTTAATTTGATATGATAATAAATAGATTTTTTATATTAGTCTTAAGTATAAGGAGAGAAAAACATTGATCTTAATGCATGATATTGTTCGCGATGGNGANCCAGTTTTGAGACAAGTTGCTAAGCCATTAACTTTTCCATTATCAGATGAGGATAAAGCNTTTGGCNAAGAAATGATGGAATATTTAATNAATTCTCAGGATCCCAAAATNGCTGAAAAACANCAATTGAGAGCTGGAGTTGGTTTAGCTGCGCCNCAAGTAGGACGNAGNATTCAAATGGCAGCTTTNCTTGTACCTAATGATGAAGGAGAAATTATTTTTAAGGAAATTTTCGTAAATCCTAAAATTCTTTCTGAATCAGTTAGACAAGCATGCATCGCTGAAGGTGAAGGCTGTTTGAGTGTAGACACAAATATTGAAGGATATGTTCCTCGTCCAGATAAATTAAAGATTCGTTACAACACTTTAGATGGTGAAGAAAAAACAATTCGCTTAAAAGATTACCCNGCTATTGTTGCTTCTCATGAAATTGATCACCTTAATGGACATCTCTTTTATGACCGTATCAATAAAGAAAATCCTTTTGCTATGGATGAAGATACTATTGTTATTTCTTAATANGCATTTCAAATATAATAAAAAAGGCGAGAAAATTCTCGCTTTTTTATTTTTTTCTAATACCAAAATAAANAANAAAAAAAGTGCTGGCNNNGCCAGCACTTCCCTATGTTACTTAAGAAGAATGAAGATACTTCTAATGTAGATGATAACCACTTCATCTACNCTNATAATAATACTTATANTTTAATAATNTGTCAATTATATATTAACANTTATTANCAATTCCTACTTATATACTTAAATTAAAATTTATGGTAAAATNTTATTAGCTATTGAGTCATTTTATTANCCCAGACTCATATTTTGAACGTTTTATAATTAAGGAGATTTAACAAATGATCTATAAAGTTTTATACCAAAAGGACCAGATCGTTAATCCAAGAAGAGAAACTACAAAAACTCTTTATCTTGAAGCAAATAATTTAGTTGAAGCAAGAAAAATGGTTGAGGATAATACCCCCTACAACATTGAACTCATCCAAGAATTAACTGGCAATTCATTAGCTTACGAAAAGCAAAATCCAGAATTTAAGCTTACAACTATNGAACCTAAGGATTAATGGCTGTTAAGTTAAAAAACAATGAAGTCGGCATTTACGCCATTGGGGGTTTAGGCGAAATTGGCCGTAANATGTATTGTGTCGAGTTTCANGACGAAATTATCGTCATGGACTGTGGCATTAAATTCCCTGAAGATGACGAAATGGGAATTAACTATGTAATTTCTGATTATTCTTACTTAGTTAAAAATCGTCACAAAATTAAAGCANTAGTGATTAGTCACGGACACGAAGATCACATTGGTGGAATTCCTTTNTTACTTAAAAAAATNCCTGAGATTCCTGTCTATGCACCTCCTTTTGCTTTAGCCNTAATAAGAGGAAAACTAGAAGAACACGGACTTTTAAAAACTACAGAACTTCATGAAGAACATGAAGATACAATTTTGAAGTTTCCTAAACTTTCNGTTTCTTTCTTTAGAACTACACACTCTATTCCAGACACACTTGGAATTACCGTTCATACTCCAGAAGGTGCAGTAGTATTTACTGGAGATTGGAAATTTGATTTAACGCCGGTTATGAATCAACCAGCGCCNAACTTCCAAAAGATGGCAAAAATTGGTGAAGAAGGTGTNCTTGCATTATTATCTGATTCTACTAATGCAGAGGTTCCTACCTTTACCAAATCAGAAAGATTTGTAGCACAATCNCTCCANAATATTATTACTGGAATTGATGGACGGATAATTTTNGCTACATTTGCTTCTAACCTNTATCGTGTATCAACAGCAATTCAGGCTGCNATTGATACNGGTAGAAAAGTGGCTATTTTTGGNCGNTCAATGGAAAATGGTGTGCAAAATGGTATTGATNTAGGATACTTAACTATTCCTGAAGGTACCATTGTGGATGCAAGTGAAATCAATAAACTTCCACCAGAAAAAGTAATGATTTTATGTACTGGATCTCAAGGNGAACCNTTNGCNGCNCTTTCAAGAATTGCTAATGGTACCCACCGNCAAATTTCNTTACAACCNAATGATACTGTNATTTTCTCATCAAATCCTATTCCAGGAAATACAACTAGCGTTAACCACTTGATNAATAANTTAACTGAAGCNGGNGCAAAAGTTGTTCATGGAAAGATTCATAATGTCCACACTTCTGGTCATGCGGGACAAGAAGAACAAAAAATGTTAGTTGAATTAATGAAACCTAAGTTTTTTGTTCCAGTTCACGGTGAATATAGAATGCAAGTGGTTCATACACAGACAGCACAAGAAACTGGAATGCCTGCTGATCATACTTTTGTCTTAAAGAATGGTGATGTTTTAGCTTTAACCAAAGACTCTTCAAGACTTGCAGGACACATTAATATTCCAGATGTCTATGTTGATACTTCTGGATCTGATGATGTTGGCAACATTGTCGTACGTGATCGACAAATTTTAGCTGAGGAAGGTTTAGTTGTTGTTGTTGCAACAGTTGATTATGAACATCAACGCGTCTTAGCTGGACCTGATATTCTCAGCCGGGGATTTGTTTATATGCGAGAATCGACTGATTTGATCAGTGCAGCACAAAAGCATGTTTACCACATCCTAAGAGAAGAAATGGCAAAGAAACCAAGACTTGATGATCGTGAAATTAAAAAAGAAATTATTCAAAATCTTCAAGATTTTCTTTACTCTAGAACAGAACGTCGACCAATGATCTTACCAATGATTATTGATAAGAACAAAGAGAGTAAACCTCATCAGTCATCAAAAAAATCTAAGCCTACAAATTCGGATAAAGAAAATAGTAATTAAAAAGAAACCCTATATGGGTTTTTCTTTTTGTAAAGATAGATAAATCATATGCCAAAGAAATTTTATTTATTAGTAAATCTGACCTCAGGAGCCAATAAAGGATCCTTTAACTATCATGAGATAACTAAAGAATTAGATAAACAAAAGCTTGACTATGAAACTATTATTTCAAAAAAGTCAGGATATTTAGTGGAAGCTAGCCGTCTACTAGCTAATAGTTTAAAGAACACACCAAATAACATTATTATAGTGATTGGTGGAGATGGGTCTCTTAACCAAGTATTAAATGGGGTTAAGCAGTCAGATTATCCAGAGACACCCATTGCTTATTTACCATCCGGCACTGGTGATGATTTTGCCCGTGCTCTTGATTTAAAATATTCTGTTAAGGAATTTATAAATAAACTTAATACAAAACCAACTATTGAAAAAATTGATTGCGGCTATTTCATTGATCAAAATAGTCATAAAAAAGGCTATTTTGTTAATAATTTAGGAATTGGATTTGATGCTTACGTGGTAGCAGAAACTAATAATTCCAACTTAAAAAAACGCCTTGGTCATTTTTCCTACGGTATAAATGTTTTTAAAGCACTTTTTAATCAAAATACATTCAAAGTTACTATAAAAGAAAATGATAAAATTCATTATTTTGATGATGCATTTTTAGTTACTACTACTAACCATCCCTATTTCGGTGGTGGTGTTCCAATTCTGCCTAAGGCCAAGCCCACTAGTCATTTATTAGATGTAGTTGTTGTTGAAAGGCCTTCTATTTTTAAGTTTATCTATCTTTTTAGTAAATTATTATTTGGTAAAAAGCAATTAAAAGACTCCCACTATCATTATTATGGTGCTAAAGAACTGGAAGTCATTACTAGAGATTTGGAATATGGCCAATTAGACGGTGAAGAACTAGGAAGTAGAAACTTCGATTTACTTTTTCAAGTTCAAAGTTTTAACTTATTAAACTAAAAGAGGATTCATTAATTAATGAATCCTCTTTTTAGTTACTCTTTGGCCTTATATTTTCCATTCCAATCATGGGATCTATTTTTCCGGAATAAATTAGTTCAGGAGTAAGTATATATTCTTTTGATTCTTCCTCTTCTTGCTGTTCTTGACCTACATCTAAGGCTAACTCAGTCTGCTTGCTCTCACTCGTTTTTAAAGTATTTTCAGTTGATACTTCTTCTTCATTCTTTTCCTTTATACTTTGCTTAAATGGTTTAATATTTAACGCAAATTGAATTTTTGGAGCCAAATTAGTCTGGCGATTGTTACCAGGTGTTCTCAAGGCCATCTCATAGGCCCTTTTTTCACCTACCATTACTAAATTTTGTTCTGCACGCGTAATTGCAGTGTAAAGAAAATTCCTTCTTAGCATCATATAATTTTGCATAGTCAAGTTTAAGATAACTAAAGGAAATTCAGAACCTTGAGACTTATGAACTGTTATAGCATAGGCACGAGTAATATCTGACAAATCTTTTAAAGCAAATTTAACTTCTCGTCCATCAAAATCAGCAATTAAACATTCATTGTTATTATCTTCATTAATACCAATGATTCTCCCAATTTGACCATTGAAAATATCTTTTTCAGGATTATTTTGAAGTTGAAGAATTCGATCTCCAATATAAAAGACCTCATTATGAGCTCTCAATTCTTTACGTTTAGATTGATCCACTTTAGGAGGATTAATTATCTTTTGAATTAAATCATTTAAGTTATTAATTCCTCCTACACCATTGTACATGGCTCCTAACACTTGAATATCATCTTTCTTAAATCCACGTTTTAAAGCAAAATTAACAATTTGTTCAATTGCAGGACCAACCAAATTAGGTTGACATTCTATAAAAGAGTAATTATTTGTTTTATTAAAAATAATACTTTCAGCTTCAGTTTCATCTTCATTAATGGCATGTGCCAATTTTATAATTGATGAATCTTCACCTTGACGATGAATAGTAGTTAAACGTGTAGTGGGAAAGGCATTAGAAACAATTAAATCATGATATACATTCCCTGCTCCAACAGAAGGTAGTTGATTTTGATCTCCAACAAATACAATATGCTTAGTTGCATCAATACCTTTGACTAAAAGTCGAAAAAGGAACATATCAATCATCGACATTTCATCTACAATTAAAATATCACCATTTAGCTCGTTTAATTCAGTATCTTCATTTTCACCAATTCCTAAACCAAGTAATCGGTGAACTGTTTTTGCTGTAATGCCAGTTATTTCACTCATTCTTTTAGCTGCTCTTCCCGTCGGAGCGGCCAAAAGAATTGGTGGATCATCGCTATAAATTGACGTAGCAGGAATATTTTCTAATTCTTGTAGACACAAAATTATTCCATTTATAATGGTCGTTTTTCCTGTACCAGGACCACCAGTTAAAATAGTTATGGGATTATTGACAGCATTTTTAATAGCTAATTTTTGTGTATCATCATATTTAATTTTTAAAGACTTTTCAGCATTTTTGATAGCTATTTCAATTTCGTCATCAGTAAATTTTGTAGTTTTTGGACGTGTATTTATTATTCTCTTAAGTTCTTGAGCAATATCTTGTTCAACCTGATAAATACGTTGCAAGGCTGCATTTTCACCATCAACAATAATTTTCCCTTGTTTTTGTAATTCATTAACTGCTGTTGCGATTGGATCATATTCATTAATTGAAAGTAATTCACCTGCTTGCGTTAAAAGTTCAGCTAATTTTACAAAGGTATCTCCCTCTTGGATTAAGGCATTTTGTAAAATTTGAAATACTGCTCCCTTTATTCTGCGGCTATCATACGGTTCAATTCCTAAACCTTCACCAATTTCGTCAGCAGTTTTAAACCCATAACCTCTAATCTCACCAATTAGGTTATAAGGATCTTCTTTAATCTTTTCTAGGGCTTCTCCATGAAAAGTTTTATAAATAGCCGTAGCAACGTTTTTTTTAATTCCAAATTTAGCCAGTTTTAGTACTACTTCTGAAAGAGAATCCATTTGACTGATTCCAGATAATAAACTATCTTTTTGTTTATTGGTTAGGTCTAAATTATCAATTTGATGTGGATTTTCTTTTAAAGCATCCAAAGCATCAGGTCCTAAATCCGCCACTATTTTCTCAGCAGTCTTTTTACCAATTCCTGGAAATTTATCTGAACTTAAATACTTAGTTAAACTTTCCTCTTCATGAGGTAAAAGCTGTTCGTATCTAGTAGCCTTAAATTGTGGTCCAAATTTAGGATGAATAACTAAATTTCCCACAAATTTATAAGAACTACCAAATTGTAAATCACCAAAATTTCCTGTAACTCTAATATTTTCACGATCATAATCCGGCAATTTATTAATTAAATCAACATCAATAATTTTAAAAAGATCTTGGTCATTTTCAAAGACAATACTATTAACTTTGCCAATTAACTCAATTTGATTCATCTTTTCCTCTTAGCATCTTCGCAATAGCAGCATATTGAGACTGCGCTTGTTTAAAATAGGCTGGATCTAATTCTTTTGATCGGTCAAAATATTTTTGAGCTTTATCACGATCCTGATCAAAAATAGTTAAACCCAATAAAAAATTAACTTTAGCACTTCTTTTTGAGGGAGCAATTTTTTCGAATTGCTGCTTTGCCGTACTTAAATCACCTAAACTTAGCCAAATATCCCCTAATAACTCAAGAGTACGTTCATCCATTTTCTTAATCGTTAAGGCGTATGCCAACGCCTTTTGATATTGGCCTAATTTCATGAAGATTAAAGCTTTTTGATATAAAGTTTCATCATCATTAGGTAAGGTATTAATTAAACTAAGCGCCTTTTCAAACTCACCCTGCATGTAATAACAAATAGCAATATTATAATTCAATTCTTCAGGTTTATTTACTAATCCTTGCGCTTTTTGTAGTAATTCTAATGCTTGATCAATTGAATTTTCTTCAATTAGATAGGTTGATAATTGAAGATAATTATTAATATCTTTTGGATCCTGGTCAATTTTTTCAATTAATAAATGAATTGCTTTATCTTTTTTATCAGCATTAAATAAATTATCTATTTCTTTATCCATTTAAATAGTATCCCTACTTGTAATTTTTCGATTCAAGTATGAAGTTTCATTCCAAACTTTCTCTTGGAAGCTCTTTCCCTGATCATCAGTTTCTAAAACCGTTAAACTAGTATTAGTTAAACCACCACGTTTTCTAATATCTGGAATGGCATAACCTTCAAGTGTTCTTGTTAGTGCACATAAAGCCGCACCATGACTAACTAAAAGCACATTATCATCTTCATTAGGATATTTTTTTACAATATCAGCAATTAAATCTTTTCCCCGAGCAATCATATGTTCAAATGTTTCGCCATGAAAAGCACTTGGATCATAAAATTCAGGTTCGTATCTAAAGGCCTTAATTTGATCTGGATACTTAGCCTCAGCATCAACAAATTTCATTCCCTCTAGATCGCCTAAATTGAACTCTTTTAAGCGTTTATCAGTAATTACAGGTACACTAATCCCCATATCATTTCTAAGCATTACGGCTGTTGTTACGGCTCTTTGTAAGGGGCTTGCATAAAAGGCTTTAAATTGTACCTTGTTTTTTCTTAAGTAATTGGCCAATTTTTGGATATCAACGTAGCTACTTGGTAATAAAGGGGAATTTCCACTCCCGCCTTGATAACGACCTTCTAAATTCCATTGCGTTTTTCCATGTCTAACAAAATATAACTTCATATCAATTTAATCTCCCATCATTATACTAATAATTATAATGATTTAGGGTCAACATTTACAGTACAAAAAAGACGCCACACAATTGGCGTCTTTTTTGTACTTTTAAACTAATTGCAATTGCTTCTCATTTTGATATGCCTTATCAATAGTAGCACTTCCTAGGCACTCATCACCTTGGTAAAAGACAATTTCTTGTCCAGGAGTAACAGCACGCGCTGGCTCATCAAAATCTACGTGAACAGTGTTATTTTCAGCATTATAATGCATTGTAACACCTACATCAGCCTGACGGTATCTAAACTTAGCGGTACACTTCACAGTTAAATCATGATCAGGCATCCCTGTAAAGAATGAGACTTCACTACCATCTAAACTAGTTGAGTAAAGTAAATCACTATCATAGCCTTGTTCAACAATTAATTCATTATTTTCTAAATCTTTACCAACTACAAACCATGGAGCAGTGGATTCCTTAGTCGAACCCAGACCTAAACCCGATCTTTGACCAATAGTATAGTACATTAAACCAGCATGTTCACCAACAACTTTACCTTCTGGTGTAACCATTTTGCCGGCCTTAGCAGGTAAAAACTCGCTCAAGAACTTTTTAAAGTTTCTTTCACCAATAAAGCAAATTCCAGTTGAATCCTTCTTATTTGCAGTAATTAAACCAGCTTCTTTAGCAATTTCACGTACTTGTGGCTTAGTTAAATCTGCTAACGGGAATATAACCTTCTTAAGTTGATCTTGAGATAATTGACTTAAGAAATAAGTTTGATCCTTATTACCATCTTTTGGACGCATCATGTGAACAAGTCCATTTTGATCAGTAGCTGTTTTAGCATAGTGACCCATAGCAATGTAATCAGCATCAAGACTCATTGCAAAATCTAAGAAAGATTTAAACTTGATTTCCTTATTACACATTATATCTGGATTTGGTGTTCTCCCCTTTTTATATTCACCTAAAAAGTATTCAAACACTCTTTCCCAGTATTCTTTTTCAAAATTAATAGCGTAATATGGGATCCCAATTTTATCCGCAACTTTTTTTACATCTTCATAGTCCTCAGTTGCAGTACAAACGCCAGAATCATCAGTGTCATCCCAGTTTTTCATGAAGACACCAACAACATCATAGCCTTGTTGTTTTAATAAAAGAGCCGAAACTGATGAGTCTACTCCTCCACTCATTCCTACAACAACTCTGATTTTGCTGTTATCTACCATTTAAATCCTTCTCCTTTAAATTAGGCCAATTTAATAATTTGATGGTCTTCGAGATCCTTTAAAGTATAATTTAGCAATTTCACCATTTCTGCTAACTGCTCACTTTTGAAAATGTTTACCTTTTGGAGGCCATTACGATCAGTTATTACCATCGTAAGGTGATCCATATTTTCGTTAATAGTAATTTTTAACTTACAAGTTGCATTATAAGGTGAATCATTATAGAGTGGTCGGTCATAAACAAAATTTCCGCGTTTGGTTTGTTTAAAGCCGACATCAATTAAAGCATAACGTTTTACATCCGGATCTATTGTATATTTACGAGTATCACCATTAATTATTACTGTATTTGCCATTTATATCATTTCTCTCTTCATATTTTAGCTTACTTTTAATAAGTGTCAAGCATATTTAATTCTTTTCTTAATTATACAAAAAATAAGTCTCCTAAAACATCAAATCTAGAAGACTTATTTTCAATTATTTACTTAAACGCTCACACATTTTTACAAGTGCCTTACTAAATTCCTCTACTTCCGTTTCAGTAGTAAAACGCCCAAATGAAACTCTAATTGATTCCGCAATTCGTGGTGAATCTTCCCCATACATAGCAATTAATACATGAGATGGGGTAAGAGACCCCGCAGTACATGCAGATCCACCAGACACAGCGAAACCGGCTAAATCAAGATTAGTTAAGGTAGAGTAAGTATTAACACCTTTTAACCAGAGATTAAGTACATGATGAGAAACAGCTCCAGTTACAGAACCATTAATTTCATAATTTATCTTTGCAGCATCCAAATTATTTAGAATAATTTGTTGAAGCCGGGTGTATTTTTCTTGCAATGCCTTCTTATCAATTTTATTTTCTTCGGCAACAGCTACCCCAAATCCAGCAATAGCTGGAACATTTTCCGTACCAGGACGACGCTTCTTTTCTTGTTCTCCGCCTAATAAAAGGTTAGCCACATCTATACCATCGCGTTCATAAAGAAAGCCTAAAAACTTAGGTCCATTAATTTTATGAGCAGAAGTAGATAAAAGATCAATATGCATTTTTTCAACATCGACCTCAATATTGCCATATCCTTGCACATCATCAACATGAAAATAAGCATTTGTTGGTGCAACTAAAGCACCTATTTCTTCTAAGGGCATGATTGAACCAACTTCGTTATTAACGGCCATAATCGATACTAGAATTGTGTCAGGAGTAAGTTCTCTTTTTAATTGTTCTAAAGAAATATGACCACTTTCATCTACATCTAAGTAAACTACCTCATATCCTTCACTTTCAAGTCTTTTCATTGGATTCAGGACAGAGGGGTGTTCAATTTTTGTGGTAATAATTTTTTTACCTAAATCACTTCGAGTACGTACTGTACCAAAAATAGCCGTATTATTACTTTCAGAACCGCCTGAAGTAAAAATAATATTATCTGGCTTTGCGTTGATGGATTGTGCTAATGTATCACGCGCATGATCAACCGCTTCTCTAGCCTTACGACCAAAAGCATGTTGACTTGATGCATTGCCAAAATCGTTAGCCATTTCTTTACTAATTACCTCAACTACTTTTTCATCCATTGGAGTAGTTGCTGCATTATCTAAATAAATATTCTTAGTCAACGTTCTTCTTTCTTTCTTTTTG
Organism: Lactobacillus sp.; assembly: GCA_014803905.1. Classification (GTDB taxonomy): domain Bacteria; phylum Bacillota; class Bacilli; order Lactobacillales; family Lactobacillaceae; genus Lactobacillus. The sequence continues at coordinate 24,900 of JAAVAW010000023.1, forward strand.
TAAGTAAGTGCTTAATATTAATTTAACACTTCTTTTTCTAAATAGGAAGAAATAATAGTGGCTGCCTTTTTACCTACTTCTTTAACAAAAGTATCAAAATCTTCATCTGCACCTTCATCTCCATTATCGGAAATTGCTCGTAATGCAACTAAAGGCACATTAAATTTACTTGCTACTTGTGCAAAAGCAGCACCTTCCATTTCTACTCCAAGGGCATCGGGAAAATTCTTTTTAATCTCTTCTTTTTGTTCATTAGAAGCAATAAAACTATCACCAGTAACAATTAATCCCTCTTTGAAGTCAATATTATTTTCTTTCAAATAATTTAAAAACTTTTGTCTTGCATCACTATTAAGTTTAAATTGAGCTGGTTCTTGAGGAATTTGTCCCTCAACGTAATTTCCAGCGCGGGTATTATGGGCATCATGATAAGTGAATACATTAGGTAAAATCAAATCTTTTTGATGAATATTATTTTGCATAGAACCAGCAGAACCAGTCATAAAAATTAAATCAATATCCTCATTAGATAATAAAGCAGTTAAATTCATAGCTGCATTAACCTTACCAATTCCACTTAAACCAATATAAACATCATTTCCATTAACAGAAAAATGTTCGAATTTTGTAGATCCGAACATTTTTTTGTTATTAGAATGGAAATGTTGTCCGTAATATTCGGCTTCTTCAGCCATTGGTACAATAATTGCGACTTTCATTTCTATTCTCTTTTCTCTTATAAATTAAATAGTGCTACAAACACTAATATTAATAATAAAATCACTATTAATATCGCAAGATTTAAACGCTTTTTTAATCGATTAACTTTATATTCACGTTCTTCCTTTGAAGTTATTTGCTTTTGCGTAGAGCGCCCCAAAGAATTAATCCTCTCATGGTCCGCAGACTTGATATTATTATCCGTTCTTCTCTTTTCTTGCTGCGAACGTGTAAACTCTGGATTAACATTTAAATCTTCATTATTATCTTCAATAACTTGATCTTTGGTAGCTCGGTTTAATAAACGTGATAAATTATCTTGTTTTTGTCGTTTGCGATATTGAGATCTTTTTTCAGTCATTATTTTGTTGTCCAGTTAGCAACATATTTTCCCAAAACATAATTGCTGTAACAGTCTTCCCATCAACAATTTTGCCTTGTGCTATTAATTGCTTTAACTCATCCAAGCTATACCATTCTTGTGTTAAAAATTCATCTTCATCTAGTGGACGTTTATTTTTTTCGTCTAGCTTAGTCAAAGTATCACAATAAAATAAGTATAACTTTTCATCACTAAAACCTGGTGAAGGATAAAATTCTGACACTTTTTCCCAGTATTCAGCCTTGTATCCTCCTTCTTCATTAAGCTCGCGTTTCATAGCATCAAGAGGGGTGTTATCAGTTGGATCAATTAAGCCAGCCGGAATTTCCAAAGTAAGCTGCTTGATTGGTTCACGCCATTGTTTTACCAATAACATTTTCTTTTCACTGTTAATTGCAATTGCAGCACTTGCATTGGGATGTTTAACTACTTCGCGAGTAGCCGTTTTACCATTGGGCAAACTTACAGTTTCAACATTGAGATCTATTAATTTTCCCTCAAATACGGAATTATTTGATATTTCGGTCTCAGTTAAATCCATTTAATTCTCCTCTTTACGGCTATGATCAATATAAATATTGATACATTGCAAGCCTTTTTTACCTTGAGCAAGTTGATAGCGTACTCGTTGTCCAACTTCAAGGCGCTTATAGCCATCTTCTTTAATAGATTTATAAAAGGCAAAATAAGTAGAATGCGTTAAATCATCTTCAATAAATCCATATGGTGCATTTTCATCAAATTGTGTTACTGTTCCAGTTCGCATTAATCATCAAGTCCTTCTTCAATTGCTTCTGGATAGTTTTCACTAACAATTTTAGCACAACGTGCACATAAGTTAGGGAAGTGAGGATCAGAACCGATATCAGTTGTAGTACGACGACATCTTGGACAAACCTCACCTTCAGCATGTTTAACCACAATTTTACCTGATGGTAAATCTTGCGCATCGGCCGGAGCTTCAGCATCTGGACTCTTAATATCTAAATCAGAAACAATTAGAATTTGACGGATATTAGCATTAAGTTCTTTTAAAAGTTCTGCAGTTGCTTGAGTTGGATAAATTGTAACTGCTGCTTCAAATGATTTACCAATTACCTTATTATTACGTGCTACTTCGAGAGCTTTTAGAACATCTGAACGGAATTTCATAAATTCATTCCAACGAGCCAAAATTTCGGCTTCATTAGCAAAATGTTCAACTTCTGGCATATCACTTAATTGAATAAAGTCTTCAGGTTCTTTTAAGAAGCCCCAAATTTCTTCCATAGTATGTGGCAAGATAGGTGTAAGAACTTTAGCTAATTTAACTAGAATATCATAGATAACTGTTTGCATTGAACGACGAGTTTCACTATTTTCAGGATCAATGTAAAGAATATCCTTAGCTAAATCAAGATAAAATGCTGATAAATCATTTGAAATAAAGCTTAAAATTTTCTTGTAAACCGTTAAGAAGTCATATTCATCATAAGCTGCATAAACTTCTTCAAGTAGTTTATTAAGTTTTACTTCCATATATTGATCAACACCGGCCATATCTGGATAAGCAATTGCATTTGCCTTTGGATCAAAGTCAGAGGTATTAGCTAACATAAAGCGGAAAGTATTTCTGATCTTACGATAACTTTCAGCACTTTGACGCAAGATATCTTGTGATACGGCAACATCAGAAGTAGTGTCTGAACTTGCTACCCACAAACGAATGATTTCAGCACCCATTTGTTTAATTACATCATTAGGTAAAATTACATTACCTAATGACTTAGACATCTTGTGGCCTTTATCATCAAGGACAAATCCTTGCGATAAAGTAGCTTTATATGGAGAAATACCATTAACTGCAGTTGATGTAATTAAACTTGAGTTAAACCAGCCACGGTATTGGTCACTACCTTCAAGGTAAAGATTAGCTGGGTAACCTAAACCACGAGCTTCTAAGACTCCAGCCCATGATGATCCAGAATCAAACCAAACATCTAAGATATCAGTTTCTTTAGTAAATTTGCCATTTGGTGAGTGTTCTGACTTAAATCCTTCTGGAAGCAATTCTTCTGCAGTATGGGTGTACCAGGCATTAGATCCTTCTTTAGCGAAAATTTCAGCAATATGTTCAATAGTTTCTGGAGTAACAATTGGCGTTCCATCTTCAGCATAAAAAATTGGAAGTGGAACACCCCAGGCACGTTGACGTGAAATTACCCAATCACCACGATCTTTGATCATATTGTGAAGGCGAGTTTTACCCCAAGATGGAGTAAATTTAGTTTCATCAATTTCTTTAAGAATTTGATCACGAATTTTATCAATTGAAGCGAACCATTGAGTAGTTGCACGATAAATAACTGGTTTCTTAGTACGCCAATCATGTGGATATGAGTGAGTAAAGAATGAAAGCTTGAGCAATGCACCAGCCTTTTCAAGTTTTTCACTAACTACCTTATTAGCATCATCATAAAACATACCAACAAGATCAGGATCAGGTACTTCATCAGTAAAACGTCCTTGTGCATCCATTGGACTAAAAACAGGAAGTCCATATCTTTGAGCTACATTGTAGTCATCTTCCCCAAAACCAGAAGCCGTGTGAACTAAACCAGTACCATCATCAGCAGTAACGTGCATTGCATTCATCAAGAGACTATCTTGGTCATATAATGGATGTTTAGCAACCATTCGATCCATTTCAGATCCCTTAAGATGTTGAACAACTTTATAATCTTTCCAACCAAGATCTTCTGCAACTGCTTCTAAACGATCACTTCCCACAACATAGCGCTTATCGCCTACCTCAACTACTGAATAATCAAATTGTGGGTTAACCGTAATTCCTTGGTTTGAAGGAATTGTCCAAGGCGTAGTAGTCCAAATTACAAAATAAGTATCTTTTTCATCCAAAATACCCTTTCCATCTTTAACTGGGAAAGCAATATAAATTGATGGAGATTTAACATCATGATATTCAACTTCCGCTTCAGCTAAGGTTGATTCACTTGACCATGACCAGTAAACAGGTTTCTTTCCTTTATAAATCAACCCATTTTCAAACATTTTACCGAAAACACGAATTTCTTCGGCTTCAAATTCAGGTTGTAAAGTAATGTAAGGATGATCCCAATCTGCCATTACGCCTAAACGCTTGAAGTCAGCCATTTGTTTTTGAACTTGTTCTTCAGCAAATTGACGACATAATTCACGATATTTGGCGCGATCCATAGTTTTTCGATCAACACCTTTTTTGGCCAATTGTTGTTCAACCGGTAAGCCGTGAGTATCCCAACCAGGAACATAAGGTGCATAAAAGCCTTTCATGCCTTTATAGCGAACAATTATATCTTTCGAAATTTTATTTAAGGCATGGCCCATATGAATATTACCATTTGCAAATGGAGGACCATCATGCAAATCAAAACGTGGATGGCCTTCATTTAACTTTAAACGTTTTTGATAAATATCATTATCTTCCCATTCTTTTTGCCATTGTGCTTCTCTAACAGGAAGATTTCCGCGCATTTTAAATTTAGTTTTACCTAAATTCAATGTATCTTTAACTCTCATATTAATTCCTTTCTAAAAAGAAAAGAGCTTCACCCTAAATAGGGCGAAGCTCTCTTCGTGGTACCACCTAAATTGAACAAAAACTTGTTCCACTTATTTCCTTGTAACGTAAGGACAACGATTAAGTTCATTGGCAGCTGATCAACTTTCAACATTGTTAGTCTTTCACCATCACTAACTCGCTAAGGGGTTTACTTGTTTTACTGTCGTCTTAATTATTTATGCTCTTTATAGTTATCTGGAAAAACAATCGTTGGACCTTTATCTTTTACAGGCTCAGGTTCAGTATTATTTTCTTCATTAACTGGCGAATCTCCAACTAATGGTTGTGGTTTTGATTGCTTTTCATTTGAACCTTGAACAGAGTTTACTTCATTAAAGTGGGAATTGTCAACATTAGAGCGTGATTCTGAATCAAAATTTTCTTCGGGCTGATTTTCGTCAATTGAATCTTTTCCAAAATTATCATCTGGCTCTGGAATTACTGGTTGCTTGCCATCAGCTGGATAAAGTCTATTTCTTCCATAATACTGATCTAAATAATATTGCCAAGTATTATCATCAAGTTGCTTTAACTGATCCTTAAGGACTTTTTGAATTTCTACTCTAAAAGATGCAACTTTTTCCTTCAATAGATCGTAATCATTATTTAATGTCTCATATTGATCTTGTAAATCTTCAGTTTTTGTAATTGCATCTTTTCCAGCATTATCAAGAATTTCTTTAGCCTTTTTTTGAGCATCGCTTTCAATTCTATCAGCGTTTTCTTGAGCAGTGATTAATGATCTATTTAGTGATTCCTTGATACTATCATATTTTTCAATTTCTTCATTTAAATCATTTATTTCTCTTCTTAACTTATTATTTTCATTTTTTAAGTCAATATTTTTATCTAACGCATCACTAAATGAATCGACAATTTTATCCAAAAAGCTATCTACTTCATCCCTATCGTATCCACGCATTTTTGTATTAAATTCTTGATTATGTATATCCATTGGAGTTAACGACATAATTTCACCTTTTCTTCGATTGCCATAATTTTAAAGTTAAGCGATATTTTCCTCTTTTTGTTGAACCAATTTCCATTATTTTTACTCGTCCAAAATGGCGAATACTTAAAACATCGTTTACATTGATAATTATATTAGATTCTGCAACATCATGCCAATTTAATTTTATCATTTTTGTCAAGAGTGCTTCTTTTACTTGGTTTCTAGAAAGATTAGTAATTGCAGCCACCACAGTATCTAATCTTAAAGACACACTTGTTTCGACTTTTTCTATCCCATCATCATTTACTTCAACAACCCTGTTTCTATCAATTGGCTCTAATTTTACTTTACTATGGCCAATTTTTTCGATATTGTCTACAAAAAAGCTACTTAAATCTTTCTTTACAAAAAATTGCCAATCTTTTTTGTTATCAGTAATAATATCGCCAAAAGTGGATATCTCTACTCCAAGACTTGTTAAAACACCTAATATTTGACTATGATTAATTTCATTCCACTTGCTATTGTAATTTATGTTTAAAGGAATAATTTCGAATTCTTCAGGACTTGCAAAGTCTCCCCATTCACTAAGATATAATCTTTTCTTTTCAGCATTAGGATAGCCACCATCCTCTAAAATTTGTGCATCATTTCCAACAATTTTTTTAAAAATGAATCTTTCGCGTGGATTTAAAAAATTTGTTAAAATTGGTTGCCTACTAAAAATAAATCTATTAAAAAGACCGGTATAGTAATCTACCACCGGTCTTTCTTGAGGATCAAAATGCTGATAAAAACTACTTGCTTGTCTTTTTTCTATCATGCAAAAATCTCACTATTATAAATTTTATCTCATCATACTTATTAAAATATTGGCAATCCACACTAAAACATAATTATTTATCAAATAAATTACTAATAAGGCCAGTATTGGAGCAAAGGAAATTCCTGCAATTGGTGGAATTATGCGTTGAAACCAATTTAAGTAAGGCTCTACAACTTTTGCTAAAATTTGACCCATCTTAGTTTGCAATGTACGTGGAATCCAAGTTAATAAAGTATAAATTACTATTAAAATACTGTAAATATAAAGAAGTTGAGAAATAACCCTTAATATCCACATAAAAATAGTCATCATTAGTTAAGATTATCTTTCTTTTCAACCAATTCAGCTATTTTTCCGTCAGTTTCAAACTTAGGAGGAGTAGCCAGAAAAATCTTATCTCCTACACGTTGAATTTCACCATTTAATGCATAAACGGTACCAGTAATAAAATCAACAATCCTACGTGATTGAGTATCATCCATGCGAGAAAAGTTAATAATAACTGCCTTATTACTTAACAGATTCTGAGCAACTTCTTTTGCATCAGAATATACTCGTGGTTCATAAAGAACAATTTTACTGGTTGGATTATTTACTGAATTAATTGAAACCACATTTGTACGTCTTTCATTTTTCATTGGTTGATTTTCATTATCCATTTCTGGTTCTTCAACATATGAACTTTCATCTAATTCATCATCTTCAGCAATTCCAAAAAATCTTCCTAATTTATCAAATGCCATCTTTCATTCCTCCTTTATATATAGCGTCCTTTAATGTTTACGACGATGCTTGAAGAATGGAATACTATTATCGTCATCTTCTTCATCAGCACTAGTCTCAATTTGTGAAATACTATTTTGGGTATCCGCACTAAATGAATCGAATTCATCATCTTTATTTTCATTTACATTTTCTTGATTCATTTCCGGACGCTTCGTATCCTTCTTATCTTGTTTCCATACACTAGTTGGATCAAGTAAAGAATCTTGAGATTTGTTTTGATTATTTTCCTCTGAAGCCACTTCAGTTTGATTAATTTCTTTATTTTCTACTGGCTTCTTTTCTTCACTAGAAGAAGTAGTTGTTTGAACGCGAGAACGTCTATTTAAACGTCCAGAAGTCTTAGAAGCCTCTTCTTCTGCAGCCGCATCAATACCAGTTGCAATAACAGTTACAACTACTTCGTCCCCTAAATTAGCATTGATCGAAGTACCAAAGATAATATTAACACCATCGCCTGCTGCTTTTGAAACAATATCAGACGCATCTTGCGCTTCAAACAAAGTTAAATCTGGTCCACCAGTGATGTTAAGCAAAACTTGTTTAGCCCCATCAATAGATACTTCTAATAATGGTGAAGAAATAGCTAATTTAGTAGCTTCAACTGTTCTATTTTCTCCACTCGCTCTACCAATCCCCATTAAGGCAGCTCCTTGATTTTCCATAACTGTCTTAACATCAGCAAAGTCCAAGTTCACATAGTCGGTTGAAGTAATCAAATCAGAAATACCCTGAACACCCTGTCTTAAAACGTTGTCAGCTTCTTTAAAGGCATCCATCATTGGTGTCTTTTTATCAACCATTTCTAATAGACGATTATTAGCGATAATAACCAAAGTATCAACATATTGCTTCAATTGTGCAATACCTTCACTGGCATTTTTTGAACGCTTAGGTCCTTCAAATGTAAATGGGCGAGTAACAACCCCAACCGTAAGTGCACCGGTTTCTCTAGCAATTTTTGCAATTACTGGAGCAGCACCAGTACCAGTACCACCACCCATTCCGGCAGTGATAAAGATCATATCAGCACCCTTAAGTGAATCTTCAATAGTTTGTTGACTTTCTTCAGCTGCTTTTTCTCCTACTTCAGGATGTGAACCTGCACCCAAACCTCTGGTTAACTTTGGTCCAAGTTGAATTTTATTTTCAGCTTTATTACTATTAAGTGCTTGTACATCGGTATTAGCGGCAATAAATGAAACGCCTTGAACGCCTTCATCTATCATTCGGTTCACTGCGTTACCACCAGCACCACCAACACCGATTACTTTAATGACTGCATTTTTATTGTCATCAGAATCGAAAGTAAAGTCCATCTAATTAACCACCCTTAAACTAATCAAAAAATTTCTTAAAGAAATCTCCGAGTCCCTTTTTATTCTTCTTTATGTCTCTGGCATTCTCGTTATTATTTTGTTTTTTAGATGCCAAACTATCTCTATTATAGTCTTCTTTAGTTGCTATTTCACTACTAGACTGAACCCTTTTGAAAAATTTCATTTTTTCTGAAGAATTTTCTGAAGTCAATTGTGAATTAGCAGCTGGCATATTATAAATAATACTATTTACTAAATAATCAATGTCATCTAAATCATATGCATATTTTACTACGCCAAAGCTTGCTGCATATAAGGGATTGCGCAACCCTATTTGATTAGGTTGAAAAATTCGTGCTTTAACATCATAATTCTCTTTAACAACATCATCTGTACCTTGGAGAATGCTTGTTCCTCCAGTTATGGTTATTCCACCTGGTAATCTAAAGGCATCATGGTCTTCCAAACCTTTACCGATTCTTTGAAGAATTTGTTCTAAGCGAGCATTAATGATTTCACTTAAGTATTCTTCATCAATCATTTGTGGTGCATTCTCACCAACTACATTAACTGGAAATTGGTTATCACTTGATGTTAACTCAGGATCTGCATAGCCAAACTCTTTTTTTATCTTTTCTGCTTCTTTTTTAGAAGTGTTAAGAACTACAGAAATATCTTTGGTAATATCATTGCCACCTTCTAAGTCGATTGTAGCATATTTGATTTTATTCTCATGAATTACAGTAGCAGTTGTAGTTCCTCCGCCAAGATCCAAAATAATTGAGCCAAAAGTTCTTTCTCCTTCGTCTAGCGCCACACTAGCGATTGCCAACGGCGTAGGAACAAAGAAATTATTTTGATAACCCGCTCTTTCAATTGCTTTTCGTATATTATGAAGATCTGAACTAGGAGCAGTGAGCAATATACCATGTACTTCTAAAGAATGTGCAATCATCTTACGTGGATCATCAACATCAGTTTTCCCATCAATCAAAAATTTATTCGGTAAGAAAGCAATCGCCTCACGATCATCTTTTAAAGCCGAACCAATCGCAGATGAAAGGACACGTTTAACATCTTCATCTCCTACTTCTTGACCCTTTTCACCGATATTGATCAGGCCACTAGCATTTTCTAATTGTAACATTCCTACTGGAATTCCTGTTACAACTCGATAAATTTTCGAATTTGTTTTCTCTGCTACCTTTTTTAATGCAGAAGAAATACTACTTGCGGTTTGATCAATATCGACAATTTTTCCTTGTCTCATTCCTCTAGTTGGACTACTTGCAGCCCCAATTATTTTTAATTCATTTGATGAAGTATCTGCTACAACAGTCTTAACACTAGTTGTACCGATATCTAACCCCACTAATAAACCTGTTTTATCCACGAGAATGCCCCCAAAATATTCACTGTTATTAAAATTTTAACATATTAAATTAATAATGGTATAGCAATTATTTGATTCCCAATTGAGATTTTTCCGTAGTAGTCAATGGTCGTGAAAAGGCACCAATTTCTAAATCTACTACCGATGGTTCAGACAATTGTTCTTTTATTTCTTCATAGTATTTTATTTTTTTGATAATAGTTGCCGTATTTCCAATAATTACATTCTTATCCTTCATTACCAAAATTATCTGAGTTGGTCTTTTAGTACGACCACTCATTATTTTTACCTCATTTTGAATATTTTTGGGTAATTTTGAATAAATTTTCAAATCATCAATCAATGAAATGTTGTGACTATATCCAATAAATAATGGTTTTGCTTTATTTATTTGACTCTCGGCAATGATTTGACTTCCAACGTTACCATTATTGAGAATTTTTCGATACCCATTATCCTCTTTTATGTACCCAATTATAGGCTTTTCCTGAATATCCAAAACCAAGTTATTTAAATGGTTAACATGCACATTAACAGCTTGAACCTCCGGGAAATCTTTTGCTAGCCTTTGAGTATATTTTTTCTTTTTTAAAAGACAAGGAATTACTTTATCCTGAGCCGTAATACCAGTACTTTTTACTATTTTTGTTCTATTTAATTCCGGGGCTCCAATAATTTGTACACTCTTAACATTTGCCTTAGAGGATACATAATATGACAATCCCAAAATAACTAATGCCGAGACACCGATGATAATGCCCAAACGCCTTATCAATGATTTTCTTCGTTCGGCCTGAAGTTTGCTCAATGAGGCAGATACTTTTTTATTACTTAAACTTTCGTTTCCACTTTTCTTATAGTGAATCCAATCAGAAATTTCTTCTTTTGGATCTTTTTTTGTAATTTTCTTTTTTGGCATCTACCCCACCTCTTTTCTTTTATTTGCTCTTTTTATTAACTAGATCTTCCATTACTTTGATAACTTGATCTGATGCATCTGGAACACCTAATCGTTTTGAAGCTTTACTCATCTTTTCAGCATATTTATGGTCTAATAAAATATGATCAATTGATGAAACAAAATTATTTGGATTTAAATCATTTTCACTAATTACTAATGCAGCTCCTGCTTTTTCCAAATCCAATGCATTTTTCATTTGATGATTATGAGTAACATTTGGACTAGGAATCAAGATCACAGGCACACCTAAAGCAGTAAATTCTGCTAAACTAGTTGCACCAGAACGTGCCACAACACATGTCATTTGTGGCAAAAGTCCTGGCATATTATCAATATAAGGCACTATTTTTATATTAGAACCTAACTTTTTATTACTTAGAGATTTTTTGATATTTCCATAGTACAACTGGCCAGTTGCCCAGATTACTTGATATGGCTTTTCTTCAAATTGAGGTAATGATTTTTGAACAATTTGATTAATTGCATACGCACCTCTAGAACCACCAAAAATTAGAACTGTTGGAACTTCAGGATTCAATCCCCATTCCTTTTGTATATCAACAGAATCTTTATTAAGTCCCAAAACTTGTTGAGAACGTGGATTTCCAGTTTTAACTAATTTTTTCTTTTCTGGAAATTGTTTAGCAGCGTCATCAAAAGTGTAACAAATTTTATCAACATAATGGCCTAAAAATTTATTAGCCACTCCAACAACAGAATTAGATTCATGAATGATAGTTGGAATATGCATTTTTGCCGCACTATAAACAATTGCACCAGAAACATAGCCACCAGTACCAAAAACAATGTCAGGCTTGAAAGATTTTAAAATATGTTTTGCTTCTTTATTAGCATTCAAAAACATTTTAATTGTTTCAAAATTCTTTAATAAATGATGTCGATCAAAGCCTTGTACTTTAAGTGTTTTAAATGGAACACCAGCCGCAGGAACAATTTTAGACTCTAAACCTCTTTCAGTTCCAACAAATAAAATATCTTCATTAGTTACGATATTACGTTCCTTTAATCTTTCAATTAAAGCCATGATTGGATAAATGTGGCCACCAGTACCGCCACCAGAAAATATAATTCTCATTTTACTTAGTATTTAATTCCTCTATAAATTTAACAAAATAATCTCCACGTTGTTCAAAAGTATTAAACTGATCCCATGATGCACAAGCAGGTGAAAATAGAATTACATCTCCTTCATCACTTACGTCATAAGCACGTGGTACTGCTTCTTGCAGAGTATTTACAATAATAATATCTTTATCCTTTAGGCCTGCTTTTCTAGCAGCATCCGCTAATAGGTATTTGGTTTCTCCATATAAAACAGCGCTCTTAACGTGCTCTTTAATCAAGGGTACTAAATCATCAAAAGTAAATCCACGATCTAGTCCACCAGCAATCCAAATCTCTGGCACCTTAAATGATGGAATTGCAACACTTGCCGCTTCAATGTTAGTGGATTTAGAATCATTATAAAATCTTCGTTTATTATAAGTCATAACATATTGTAATCTATGTTTAGCCCCAGTAAAAGTACTTAAAGCAGCTTGAATATCTTCATTAGTTGCACCAAGGATTTTTGAAATAGCAATGGCTACTAAACTATTTTGTTGATTATGAATACCAGGAATTTTAATGTCATCAATATTCATGATTTCTGCATCATCTTGGCTGGCCAAATATTTTTCACCAATAAAATAATCAGCAGTATCATCTTTTTCAGAAAACGTAATTATTTTTGCCTTAGTAGCTTTTTTTTCTTTTTCTAAAATATCTTTTTGATCCCAATTTGCAATAAAATAATCATTTTCATCTTGAGATTGAGTAATTCTTAGTTTTGCATTTACATAATTATCAAAAGTTTTGTGATAATCCAAGTGCACATTATTATAAATATCTACAATTGCAGCAACTTTAGGTTTAATATCAGTTACACCTAATAATTGAAAGCTAGACATCTCTACTACCAGCAAATCATTAGAAGTAGCTTTTTCTACGACCTCAGAAATTGGTACCCCAATATTCCCTACCGCATATGCATGGCCACCTTTTTTGCTTAAATGATGATCCATAATTTCTTGTGTAAGCATGACTGTAGTAGTTTTCCCATTTGAACCAGTTACACAAACATAAGGGGCCTCACTAGCACTCAACGCAATCTCTGGTTCTGTAATAACTGGTATTTTCATTGCCTGAGCTTGTTCAACCATAGGATTTTCGTAAGGGATTCCCGGATTTTTTACCAAATAGTCAAAGGATTCCTTTTCAAATAAATCTACTGGATGATAACCAGAAATAACGCGTACTCCAATCTTTTCCAATTCTTGAGCTTTAGGATCATTGCTAAGGTCTTTTTTGTCATTTAAAGTTAGCTTTGCACCCAACTTCAAAAGTAACTTTGCTACTGAAAAACCACTTTTTCCCAATCCTAAAATCAAGATATTTTTTCCGTTATATGTTTTTAATTGTTTCATTTAATTACAACTCCAAATAAACTAATCAATAATCTAGTAAATAAAGATTAAGTAGATCGCACTACCAATTAAGCCTACAATCCAGAAAACAATATCTACTTTCCATTCGGACCAACCAAGCATTTCAAAATGGTGATGAATCGGTGTCATTTTAAAAATTCTTTTTCCTGTAGTCTGAAAGGAAATCACCTGCATGATAACACTAAGTGTTTCTCCTACAAATACAATTCCAATAAGAAGTAATGACCATGGATGATGTAAATAAATAGAAACTGCGGCTAATCCTCCACCTAAAGCTAATGAACCCGCATCTCCCATAAATATTTTGGCAGGTTTGTGATTATAAATAATAAATGCTACGAGTCCACCAATCACACTACAAGTGAAGATTAGAATTGCCCATGCTTTTTGTTCATAGGCCATGTAAGCATACGTGCCATACGCAATAATTGATAATCCTGTTGCAAGACCATCTAAACCATCAGATAAATTAACCGCATTTGAAAATCCAACAAGCCAGAACAATACAAAAATAGTAAAAATAACTGCACTTTTTACCATTCCTACAAACGGAATATAAAGTTCAAATGGAAAATTATCAGAGACTGCAATAATAATAATAAGTGCTGCAATAATAATTTGACCTAATAACTTTTGCCAAGCTCGCAGTCCTAAATTGCGTTTAAAGTATAATTTAAGGCCATCATCCAAAAAACCAATTATCCCATACCCAAAAAAGGCAATAATTAGTACCCATAAACTTTTATTTAGGTTATGTTGCCAAAGAGCCACCCAAAGTGACGAGATAATACTTGATAAAACAAATACTACTCCTCCCATTGTAGGGGTTCCTGATTTTTTCTCATGCCATTTTGGACCTTCATCTCTAATTTGTTGCCCTTCATGATGCATTACCATAAACCCAATAAATAAAGGGAGGGTAATTACTGCTAACACAAAGCTTGATGTAAATGGTATCAAACTATATTGCATACTTAAACTCCTTTAACACATGCTCTAATTTTTATTATAAAGTAACACTTAATTTACTATTTTGATCAATAACCTGATCTTTGGGGGTATTTTGAGAAACCACTTTATTTCCTTCACCTGAAATTGTAATTGGAATCCCAGTTATCGAACTGAAGCTCATTACTTCATCTTTACTCCAGCCTTTCATATCAGGACACTTTATTGTGCCTCCTGTATATAAAAGAACTTTACTTCCGTTATTTACTTTTACACCGGCGTCGGTTCCTTGTCGAATAACTGACTTTCCATCACCAATTACTTCAGTAGATAAGCCCTTCTCACCCAGACTATTTTTCGCACTCCTTAAACTCTTATTAGTTACATCAGGTACTGCTACCCTTGTTACATTAGCTTGCCCTGACGAAACACTTAGTCTATTCACTAATGGTTTAAAAATTTGTGCCAAAATCAATTCTGGATCATCAGTCATTTTTTGTGGTTGACGCATTGTTATATAAACACAATAGCGCGGATGATTTGCTGGGGTTAATCCTACTACAGAAAAAATATAATTATTATCTCCAGTAAGATATCCTCCGTGAGGACCGGCTACTTGCGCAGTTCCTGTTTTGACTGCTAAACTTTTACCGGAGATTTTGTATGCACGACCTGTACCATATTCTTTATTTACTACATCTTGCATTAATTTAAGTGTTTGTTTAGTCGTCTCTTTTGAGAAGACAGGGCTACCTACCTTTTCGCGATGAAAGCTTTCTACAGTTTTTCCATTAGGAGAAACAATTTTATCTACTAATTGTGGCTTAATCATTTGTCCATTATTTGCCAATGCACTATAAACCTGCATCATTTGCATAACATTAACATTGACACCTTGTCCAAATGAAGTAACAGCACCATCCAGTTTATTTTTAATATTAACTAAACCAGGATTTTCACCAGGTAGAGTTACACCAGTTGGTTCTCCAATATGGAATTTTTTCAAATATTCTTTCCAAGTCGTATTACCAAATTCTTGTTCTAACGTTGCCATCCCCACATTGCTTGAACGAGGAAAGGCTTGTGACATTGGTATTGAACCCCAACCTGTAGTATTCCAATCATGGATTGTTGACCCATTAAGAGTTATCGAGCCTGATTTGTAATATTGATTAGGATTATAATGGCCAGTTTGAATTGCAGTTGTCATAGATAAAATTTTAAATACTGAACCTGGTTCAAATGAATCTTGGATTAAAATATTACGCCAATTTGAATCTAAACCTTTCTTAGTTTGCGGATCAAAGGTTGGACGTTGAGAAGCCGCAAGAATTTTTCCCGTTTTTACATCTTCAACTACTGCTGTCATACTCTTAGGATCATATTTACTTTGAACTTTATCTAATAAGTTCTCCATATAGGTTTGTAGTTGAGAATCGAGAGTTAAATAAATATTATCTCCATCTTCTTTTTGCTTATATACATGATTATTAGTAGGCGATTGATAATCAGCGGCATCAACAAATGATTCACGATATCCATTTTTTCCGGCCAATTGCTTATTGAAATATTGTTCAATTCCCATTGTTCCTACCAGGGATTGGGAAGCAGAGCCCTTCTTATTACTTTGTAATTGAGCTAAACCAATAACATGAGAAGCAAATTCACCATTAGGATATAAACGCGAACTTGTTTCTTCAAATTTGATCCCAGGTAATTTCATAGCTTCAATTTTATTTTTTTGTTCTAAACTTAATCCAGCTCCGCCTGCACCAAATTCCACCTGGTAAGCACTGTGTTTTGGATTTAAGTAAGATAATATTTTTTTCTCACTTAAAGGTAAAACTTCGGCCAACTTTGTAGCGGTTTTTTCCTTATTTGTTACATACATGGGGCGATTTTTATAATCCACCGAGCTTTTATCTAAAATTGCATATACGGTATAAGTGTGAGAATCTTCAGCAATTACTGACCCATTGTGATCATAAATTGTGCCACGAGTTGCTTTTAGAACTTCATTTCGTTTATAGAGTTCATTTGTACGCTTTCCAATATTCTGACCAGCGACATCTTTTGAAATACCTATATATAAAAATCTACCTATAAATACAAGAAAAACCAAAGCCAGAACTATTTGGAGAACTCTCCCCACCGTAAAACGGTAGCTGTGGGCTTTGGATCTATTCTTGTTCAAATTATTGAAATTTTTCATTAACGTACATTCCTAATGTTACTTTCAATGAGGCGTAAGCCCTCTTGTTTAGCAATTTTATTCATTCGTGTTGATGAAGTTAATTCACCAATTTCCTGACGTAAATCTGTATTTTTATTTTGCGTTGAGATAACGCTTTGCTCAGAATCCGTCAAATTATGTTGGGCATTAGTAGTAGAAATACTACCAGATACGAGTAAAATCATCATCGTTAACGTAATTAAACTTCCTATAACTAATAGAGTTTTTTCTAAACGGTTTAAAGGCACGTTCTTAGGATTAAGAACTATTTTCTTTTGTGGATGCTTCGGCTTTTGAATGATTGGTTCTTGATAATTTACTCTTTTTGCCGCGCTATCAGCCATAATTTTCTCCTTAAATAAATTCCTATAATTTTTCTGCAACCCTCAACTTAGCACTGTGTGAGCGATTATTTTCTTTTAATTCTTCACTATCAGCTACAATGGGCTTACGACTTACTAGTCGCAATAATGGTTTTGCATCCGCAGGTGCCATTGGCATTCCTCGCGGAATTTCTACTTCAGAATACTTTTTGAAAATACTCTTTACAATTTTATCTTCGTGAGATTGAAACGTTATTACACATATTCGCCCACCAGGTCTAAGTAATTTAATAGACTCTTCAAGAGATTTTCTCAAAACATCCAACTCATTATTTACGGCAACTCTAATTGCTTGAAACGTTTTCTTCGCTGGATGTCCTCCTGTTCTTCGGGCAAAAGCAGGAATTGCTTCTTTTATTATCTCTACTAAGTCATATGTAGTCACAATAGGATGTTCACGTCTTTTTTCAACAATTTTACGAGCGATTTGTCTAGAGTACTTTTCATCACCATATTGATACAAAATATCACTTAGTTCTTTTTGTCCCCACGTATTAACAATTGTATATGCATCTAACTCTTGATCGCGATTCATCCTCATATCAAGCCTTGCATTATATCGATAAGAAAAACCTCGTTCCGGCTGATCAAATTGCGGAGATGAAACCCCAAGATCATAATAAATTCCATCTATACCATCGGAAAAGCCCAATTTAACTAAATCATCTTTTAAATTACTAAAGTTATCATGAACTAATTCTAATCTTGGTTCACTGCCTACTGCTAAATTATCAGCAAAGTTTAACTTAGCTGCTTTAATAGCATAGTCATCTTGATCAAATCCCACTAAAGTTCCTTTATCTAATTGATTAAGTAGATATCGAGCATGTCCTCCACCACCAAAAGTGGCATCTACATAAAGCCCATTCTCTTTAAGATTTAAATTTCTAATTGTTTCGTGCAAAAGCACACTATAATGCTTGAATTCCATAATTATTATATCTCGATGTCATCCAAGTCCTCAGCGATGTCGTCATAATTTTCGTTGGCATCATCAGCAAAACTATTCCACCGATCTTCTGACCAAATTTCAATTCGATCAGATACACCAACAATTACACATTCCTTATCTAATTCGGCATGCTCTTTTAGTGTCAAAGTCAGGTTGACACGTCCTTGCTTGTCGAATTCAGTTTCCATCGCTCCTGAGTAGAAGAGGCGCGTAAATTTACGTGCGCTTCTCTTTGTCAGAGGAAGTTTGGCTAACTTAGCTTCAATTTTTTGCCATTCTTGAATAGGATAACCAAAAATACAGCCTTCCATTCCACGAGTGAACACAACTTTTTCACCAATCTCTTCACGAAACTTGGCCGGAATAATTAATCGACCTTTACTGTCAAGATTATGATGATATTCACCCATGAACATGGTCTAGCCCCCTTTCCAAGTTATAATTTACCACACTTCCCCACTCTCTACCACAAAGTTTCCAATTTTTTTAAAATTTAGTATATTTATTATAAAAAAATGCAAAAAAAGACTCTACAAATCTTCTTTGTAGAGCCTTTTTTCTTTCAATCCTAATAGTGGGGATTATAGCAAAACAACAATTACTAAACCTATATACCAAAAAATGGAACAAATTGTTAAATAATTCCATAGTGTATGGAAAGTTTTGTTCATTGATATGTTTTTATTTTGAATCGCTATTTTAATCGTAATAATCAAAACCAGTATAAAATATAGTAGAAAACCATACGGTAAAAATGATGGTTTATGCTTTAGTGAAGTTATCAATTGACATGCGGGAATAAAAAAGAAGGGCAAGATATCATACCCCTTAAATTTTGCCTTTGGAAAAACCCTGACAACAAATATATCAAGGGCCAGTCCCAATAGTGGTAATAAAAAAATCCATAAAATCTGCATAATTTCCTCCATTTATTCACATCTAATTTTACCCTACTTTTCTCTTTTAAAATATATAATTGCAAAAGTTTAATTGCTAGATTAAAATTAGAACTATTTAGGAGGCTTTATATGCGTAGAAAGAAGAAAAAAAAATCTGGTTTTCAAAAATTAACTATTGCTATGGCTTGGCTAATGGCAGCAATTACTTTAATCGGAGTCGTTGCTACGGCAATTACATATTTAATACAATAAAAAAGGAAGTTGTTCAACTTCCTTTTTTTATTTAAAAATAATTTCTTTGATTCTCTAAGAATGGATATTTATCAATTAAGTTAATCCAAAATGTATAACTTAAAAAATAAATTAACATACATACTATCCAACTCGGTACAATACTCAATAAAAATGAACTTAATGTAGGTTGTTGGGTTCCCACAATTATATACATCATAAACACATAAAAAGAAACGAATAAATAAGAAACAAGACATATAATCAATCTAAACCAGAAGGTTTCCGGTAAAAATCGAGCCAATTTTTGAAGAATAAAACATAAGAGAGGGAAAGCTACTGTATACACGCCAAGATAGCCAAAATAAAACATATCTGCTAGTATTCCAATTCCTAATGCTAACCACATATTATTAATGTTTAAGTCATTACGTAAAGCTATTAAAGTAATTCCAACCACTGAAAACCAACAGGCCGCACCAAAATCAGGATGAAATATAATTTTCTGAAAAGCCCATGCTAAAGAGCCATCAAGAATCATAGTTAAAAATAAGGCAATCCCAATGTACCATCTTTTTACAGTAGTCATTAGTCTGCCACCTTTCTTTTTATAACACTTACAACTGAAGCATCATTCAGATTACCGGCAGGCCTTATTCTAACTACATCTGATAAGCCAAAACTATCACGTGTAGTTTTTGTCACCGTACCCACTAACAAGCCTTTAGGAGAATTTCCACCCATTCCACTTGTATAAACTTCTGTTCCCTTTTTTAACTTACTAGAATCGACAACTTGAGTAAATGCTAATTGATTTTTGCCATATACAGAAATAATTCCATGTACCTTTTTTCCATTAGTAGAACTTGCCTCTACGGAAAAACGATTGGCAGACTTATCAGTCGAAGTAATTAATTCTACTTTAGAACTAGTAGCGTCAACTTCGATAATTCGACCAATTACTCCCTTGCCTGACATTACAGGCATATTCTTCTTAAGACCAGCTTGGGATCCTTTATTAATAATTAATAAATCAGACCAGGTATCCGGTGATCTCGATATTACACTTGCATCTACAATATCATAATCTGTAAGGGTTTCTTTAAGCTTTAAAGCATCCTTTAATTGAACATTTTCTGCTTCTAATGCATTATTACGTGCCTTAGTTTGTGAAAGACTAGTAACTTGTTGCTTTAAATGATCGTTTTCATTTTCTGCATTAACAAGTTCCTGAACACTATCTGTTCCACCAGAAATGAGACGAATAGGTAAATCGACAACTTGACTTACAATAGACATAGTATCATTGCCTAATTTTTGAATAAATATGGGAGATTTGCGATTATTACGCATTCTAACCGTTATAGAAAGCATGCTCAAAACACAAATTATAATAATAAGAATTGTTAGTATTTTTCGGTTTTTTAAAAAATTCTTCATTTATCTATTAATTCTAATAATAAAAGCCGGCTAATTGCCGGCCTTAATTACTTTCCTCTACGCATTACTTCAATATTTTTAAGTGATTCACCAGTACCTACAGCAACACAATCAAGTGGATCTTGCGCAATAAAGACAGGAACTTTAGTAGCATCAGAAATAACTTCAGGTAGATTCTTAAGTAAAGCACCTCCACCAGTTAAAATAATACCATGGTCAATAACATCTGCAGCAATCTCTGGAGATGTTTCTTCAAGAGTTTCTTTGATTGCAACAATGATATTTTGAACTACTTCTTGGAGAGATTTTGCAACATCAACTGCATTTACATCAATAGACTTTGGTAAGCCAGTAACTAAGTCACGTCCACGAATATTCATAGATTCTATTTCTTCAGCCTTTTCAACTGATGCAGAACCAATTTGTATTTTAATTGCTTCAGCAGTACGTTCTCCAATTAATAGGTTAAAGTTTTGATGGATATAAGTTGCAATTGCGCTATTAAACTTATCACCTGCCATACGAGTTGAACGGGATGAAACAATGCCACCTAAAGAAATAGTAGCAACATCGGTAGTACCTCCACCAATATCAACTACCATCGAGCCGGTTGGATCCATAACTGGAAGACCGGCACCAATAGCTGCAGCAAATGGTTCTTCTATTACATAGGCTTCACGAGCCCCTGCGACACGAGCCGCATCAATAACTGCTCTTTTTTCCACTTCTGTTACACCAGAAGGTACACAAATCATGGCTGCTGGTTTTGAATTACCAACTGTCTTTTCAATAAAATACTTAAGCATAGCGGCTGTAGTATCATAATCGGCAATTACTCCATCTTTCATTGGACGAATTGCTTTGATAGAAGTTGGAGTTCTACCAATCATTTCTTTAGCTTCGGAACCAACTGAAATAACTTCACCAGTCTGTGTATTCTTTGCTACTACGGATGGTTCTCTTAAAACAATGCCTTTTCCTTCAATGTAAACAAGAGTATTGGCTGTACCTAAATCTATTCCAATATTCTTTGTCCCAAATCCAAACACTCTAGATCGCTCCTTATTTTTAGTTATATTTTAGTCTTGTTAATTAATTGCTAAATTATCTGTATTTAGTCCTTGTAATTATAGCATAGAAAACAAAAACTTACCTCTTAGCCTAAATAATTTCAAAACTTTAAAAAAACTATAACAAATTGGCCTCTTTTAAACTTAAATAATTTTTATCTGTAACAATAAAATGATCAATAAAATTTATTCCCATGAATTCACTAGCCGCTTTGATTTTCTTGGTTATTTCTATATCTTGTTGGGAAGGCATTGAATCACCACTGGGATGATTGTGTACCAAAATAAAACTAGCACAATTATAAACTATTCCCCACCTAAAAATATCGCGAGGATGAACTGTAGCCTTATTTAAGGTTCCTTGAAAAATTAATTTTTCGGCAATTATTTTATTTTTCGTATTCAAAAATATTCCATATAACTGTTCCTGTTCTTGACCAGATAATTTATCACATAAATAATAACCTACCTGAGAACTTGAACAAAACGATTGTAATTGACAACTTTCAAGTTGCTTAATTCTTTTAAAAATGATTTCTAAATAAATTGCCAAAGTATCTGAACTATTTTTGCCTTTTGCATATTGCCATAAATCGGCTAAGGTCTCAATTTTTAATTTATTTAATTGTTTGCTTATGTCACTAAAATCGCTAATGTTAGCATGTTGTAAATACTTGATTAGACCACTAATTATTTCTTTATCACTTTGTACAAAATAGGGATGTAATTTCTTTTCTTTCATAAATACCTCCATCCCTTATTACGACAAAATTATTTAACTTGACTTAAAAAATTATCAAAATTGTCATAAATCAAAGCATAATCTTTATCTGTTTGAGTTGGTGTTTTTAAATCAGGAATCATTACACAATTTATACCAGCGTTCTTTGCTGCTGCTACCCCAGTGCTAGAATCCTCAAATATCAAAAGATTTTCCTTAGGAATATTTAATTTGGTTTGTGCCATTAAATATATATCCGGAGCTGGCTTTGGCTTAAGTTTATTTTCTACTACATCTTTATAGCTCAATCTAAACTTAAAATACTGTCTGATTCCAGTTAACCAGACAAACTTATCCACTACAGCTTGATAATTACTTGAAGCAATAGCCATTTTAAGATGCTGTTTATCAAATACATTTAAGGCTTTTTGCACACCAGGACGAAG
The DNA here is from genome assembly GCA_014803905.1 of Lactobacillus sp. Classification (GTDB taxonomy): domain Bacteria; phylum Bacillota; class Bacilli; order Lactobacillales; family Lactobacillaceae; genus Lactobacillus. The sequence goes on from JAAVAW010000023.1 coordinate 47,667, forward strand.
TTTCACCTTTCCCTCATCTGCCCATTGCCATACCAAATCATCAGTGCGCTTAATAAATTCATCCCTTACCTTATCACTGGGAAAATATCGTTGATAAAATTGTTGCATTTGCTTATTACTTGCACCAATTAATTTTAAATATGAATCATCAGGAATATCTAGGCCAAATTCATGGGCCGCTTGAATATTAGCCTGCCAGTATAATTTTTCTGAATCAACTAGAAGACCATCCATATCAAAAATAATTCCTTGAATATTATTTTTTATTCCTGTTACTTTCATAAATTTTCTCCCAATAATTTAAAACTGCGCCAACCAAATAAAAGGATCCTGTAACTACCAAAATATCGTCTTTTTCCAACTTTTCCCTAGTTCTTTCAAAGGCATCCTTAAAATCATTAATAAAAATAGCTCGCTTACGAATAAAAGCTGGAAAATCCTCAAATGTAGCGGCTCGCGGGTAATCTATGTGCGTCAAAATGATATTCTCATTATCTTTAAATTCACCAAAAACTTCTTTCAGATCTTTGTCCTTCATCATCCCGACTAAAAAATATAATTTTTGATGAGGTGTTTTACGTACATATTCTAATAAATTGGCCATTGCCTGAATATTATGAGCTCCATCAAGAATAATTTCGGGTTGTTGGCTAATTATCTGATAACGACCCGGAATTATAGTTGTATTAAGCACCTCCACAATCGCATTTGGTTTCAAATTAATTTGTAAAACTGTAATCACTTCAATCGCAATTGCCATATCAATTGCTTCCACAAAGGACCGATAATTAAGTTCTAATTGATAGATTTGATTAGAAAAAATAACTTTTTCTTGATTGGTAACTTCTATTTTAAAATCTTTTCCATATTGAAAATAACTAGCATCAACTTGCCGAGCCTTTTCTTTCAAAATTGCTAAGGAATTTTCCGCAATATTTCCAAAAACTACAGGTCGATTTTTCTTTATAATACCGCTTTTTTCTCTTGCAATATCTGCTATAGTAGGACCAATAATATCTTCATGATCTAAGCCAATTGAGGTAATCACACTAACTTCGGGCGTTATCACATTTGTTTTATCATGTTGACCACCAATTCCCACTTCGATTACCGCATAATCACAATGTTTATAAGCAAAAAGCCAAAAGGCCATGGCGGTTTCAAATTCAAAAGTTACTAGACTAAAATTAGGTTTATTTTCTTTTATTTTATCAATTGCTTGTGCCACTACTCGATAAGCATTAATCAAATCTTTATCACTTACTAACTCTAAATTTATTTGCATTCTTTCATTAAATTTAGAAATATAAGGTGATACAAAAAGACCGGTTTTTAGACCGGCCTTTTTTAAAAGATTAGCAATGTAATAAGAAGTAGAGCCTTTACCATTTGTNCCAGTTACATGAATGNTTTTCACTTTATCTTGNGGATTTCCTAAATAAGTTAAAACTTCTTTTATATAAGAAAGATTATTTTTTTNATGTAATTTAGGCAAATGTTCTATTTGGTTAATTACTTCTTGAACTTNCATTAATTACTTTCTTTCAAATCTTGGATACGTTGACGAACACCGGCTANTTGACTTTCATAGTCNTCTTTTTTAGCCTTTTCTTTATTAACTACGGCTTCNGGAGCATGATCAACAAATCCTTTATTAGCTAATTTCTTTTCACTACGAGCAACTTCAGATTCAAGTTGTTCNGCTTCTTTTTCCATTTTAGCAATTTCTTCATCAATATTAACTAATTCTGTTAATGGAACAAAGATTTGNGCGCCAGGAATAACTGCGTTTTTGGCAAGTTTTGGTGCATCAATCGTAGTATCAACTTTTAAGGTCTTAGGATGTAAGAAATTATTTACATAGTCTACATTATCATCCAAGATATGCTTATTTTCNGCATTATCCAATTGAATCATAATATCAATAGATGAAGACATTGGGGCATTTACTTCCATACGAATATTACGTACNGCCTTAATAATTTCAATTAAGAAGGCCATATCNTCATCAGCTNGTTTATTTTCAAATTCCTNATGGGTAACAGGATAATCNGCTACCATAATACTTTCACCATCATGAGGCATTGATAACCAAAGNTTTTCAGTNACAAATGGCATAATTGGNTGCATNAANCGTANAATTTGNTCTAANATCCAAATNAAGTTTTCTTGTTTNCGTGCCTTTAATTCNTCATCNTCACCATTTAAAGCAACTTTNGAAATTTCAATATACCAATCACAGAAATCATTCCAGATAAAGTTGTATAATTCNCTACCTGCTTCACCAAATTGATATTCATCAAATAANCGGGTTACTTCNGCCACGGTATGATTTAAACGATCAAAAATCCAACTATCTGCTAAGTCAAATTTTGAGGTATCTGGCATATGAGCTGGNTTNGCATCTGCTGGTAAATTCATAATTACGAAACGGCTAGCATTCCAAATCTTATTAATAAAGTTCCAAGCTGCATCCATCTTAGTGTAGCTAAAACGAGTATCTTGACCTGGGGCAGTACCATTAAGTAAGAACCAACGTAATGCATCAGCACCATATTTTTCAACAACATCCATTGGGTCGATACCATTACCTAATGACTTGGACATCTTGCGTCCTTGTTCATCACGAATTAACCCATGTAAAACTACATCTTTAAATGGGCGTTCGTCAGTAAAGTGCAAACTTTGGAAAATCATTCTGGATACCCAGAAGAAAATAATATCGTAACCAGTAACTAACGCATTAGTTGGGAAGTAACGTTTAAAGTCTTCTGAATCAGTATCGGGCCAGCCCATAGTTGAAAATGGCCATAAGGCACTTGAAAACCAGGTATCTAATACATCTGGATCTTGTTCCCAGTTTTCGGCATCTTCTGGTGCATGTTCTTGAACAACCATTTCACCGGTCTTCTTATTGTACCAAGCAGGAATACGGTGTCCCCACCATAATTGGCGAGAAATAACCCAATCATGTACATTTTCCATCCAGTGATCTAAAGTTTGTTCAAATCTTTCCGGAACGAAGTTTACCTTGTTATCAGTATCTTGATTTGATAAAACTCGATCAGCTAATGGTTTCATCTTAACAAACCATTGGGTAGATAATCTTGGTTCAACTTGAACCCCTGAACGCTCTGAGTGTCCAACTGAGTGAACAATTGGTTCTTCTTTTACTAAGTAACCTTCTTCTTTCAAATCAGCTACCAAAGCTTTACGAGCTTCAAAGCGATCCATACCTTCGTATTTTCCAGCTTCTTCGTTCATGGTACCGTTATCATTCATCACGTTAATACGTTCTAAGTTGTGACGGTTACCTACAGCAAAGTCGTTAGGATCATGAGCTGGAGTAATCTTAACTAAACCAGTACCAAATTCTGGATCAACGTGTTGATCTTCAATAATTGGAATATGACGACCAACGATTGGAACGATCAATTCTTTACCAACTAAGTCCTTGTATCGTTCATCGCCAGGAGCTACAGCAACAGCAGTATCCCCAAACATAGTTTCAGGACGAGTAGTAGCAATTTCAACACTGCCTGAACCATCAGCTAAAGGATAATTAATGTGGTAAAAAGCACCATTATCATCTTGGTGAATTACTTCAATATCACTTAAAGCAGTTTCTAATTTAGGATCCCAGTTAATAATGTATTGGCCACGGTAAATTAAACCTTCATTATAAAGTTGAACAAATACTTTATTAACAGCCTTAGATAAACCTTTATCCAAAGTAAATCTTTCTCTGGAATAATCTAAAGAAAGACCCATCTTTGCCCATTGGCTCTTGATAATACTTGCGTATTCATCTTTCCAAGCCCAAACTTGTTCAACAAACTTTTCACGACCTAATTGGTGACGATCTAAACCTTGTTCTCTTAAACGAGCTTCAACCTTAGCTTGTGTAGCAATACCAGCATGGTCCATACCTGGTAAATATAAAGTATCGTAACCTTGCATACGTTTAAATCGAATTAAAGTATCTTGAATTGCGGTATCCCAAGCGTGACCTAAGTGTAACTTACCAGTTACATTTGGGGGTGGGATAACAATTGAATAAGGATGTGCTTTTTTATCACCAGAAGGTTTAAATAAATCTTCATCTAGCCATTTTTGATATCTGCCCTTTTCAACAGCAGATGGATCATATTTTGGGGCCAAATCTGTCATAATTTTCCTCCATAAAAAAAGTCCTAGACTAAAAAGTCTAGGACGATTGAAATCTAATTAACCGCGGTACCACCTAAGTTAGATATATTAAAATATATCTCTCTTTAATGCGGTAACGTTGCAAAATAAACGGATCAACCTACTTTGTTAGTTCAATTGATCAGCTAACTAAGCTACTAACAAATCTCCAGTCTTTCAGCAATGTGACCTTTCTCTGTTAATGAGATTTATACCTCTTAGTTCTTGCTTTGTTNAAAATTATAGCATGTTTNAAGTAAATAAAAAAGGACTCAATAGAATTGAGTTCCTTTTTAACTATTAAAGCAAGTCTTATGAATCTCCACTAACTTTATTACTATCATTATTTGAACTACTGTTAGTTGAGCTATTGCGTTGTTCTTCTGAATTAGAGTTAGGGGTGCTGGTATTACTATTACTTTGATTTATATCTTTGTTTTTAGTAGTGTCTGCTGATGAACTGCTATTNGCATCATTATTTGTTGTTTGCTCGGTATTTTGATTATNTTCATTAGGTANAGGCTTTTCTTGACGAGCATCATCAGCTTCACTATTTGGCGCAATCCAACTATAAATTTCTTTATCAAAAGTTAAGTCCAAAAAGCTAAAGCTACGATCATTTACCACTAATTTTTCTGTCTTATGAACTTTTCCTTCATCTTTTCCATTGACANTTACTTTTGCTACATAATCTAATAAATAAACTCCATTGCTTAAACGCTTTGATTTGATTTCATTGGAATAATATCTTGTATTAGTTTTGCGTAAATAATAAGTAAGATATGAGCCATCAGATTCGACATTTGCAACAGCCTTTCCNAATTGTAAAGATGCAACTGCATNTCCTCCTTCATAAGCTGTATAATCTCCCACTAATTCAGTTGGAATTCCTTGTGTCCAATTTGATTTACTATCTTTTTTTGTTTGTTCATNGCTACCTTGATTTTTAGAACTAGATNAAGNAGTAGCATTATCATCTTGCCTACCTTTACTTGTTGTNACTGCATTGTTTCTATACTGATGTAAAGAATAGTATGTTCCACCTAGAATAAATACTATTAGTGCGGCTAAACAAGTTCCAACAATAGTTTTCTTAGATTTCTTATTTTGTGTATTACCTGNTCGCTTTAACTTTTGACCACAATTACTGCAGACCTTATCTGCATCACTAACTGGTTTACCACAATTTGGACAAACTTTTTTCACTATCTTTACTCCTCATAATTTTTTAGCTAAAAGATTATGTAACAGTCTACCTTTTATTTTAAATTTATGTCAACCTACTAATTTAAATTAATAAGCAGTTGTATTACTTAAAAACTACAAAAAACGCAGGATATAAAATCTTGCGCTTTTTTGTTTAACCTTTTAAATTATCTAGCTCCTCAGCTGTTAATTCACGATATTGTCCNCGCTTTANANNAGGATCNAAATNTAAATCTCCCATTTGCAGCCGATCAAGTTCAAGTACCTTCATCCCTACCGCACCAAACATACGCTTAATTTGATGATACTTACCTTCTTTGATCGTAATTCTTATCTTACTTTGATCTTTACNTTCATCAACATCAAGAATTTCTAATTTTGCNGNTTTNAAAACCGTNNCATCTTTTAATTTCATTCCTGATGCAAAAGTAGCAACAGTATCTGCAGTAACTTGTCCTGCAATCAAAGCTTGATAAACTTTATCAACATGTTTATTGGGAGCTAATAGTTCATGATTCAACTGTCCATCATTAGTGATTAATAGTAAACCAGTAGTATCTTTATCTAATCTTCCTACTGGNGCCAAATCTTTATATTGATCTTTAACTTCAAGTAGGTCAATTACTGTCTTTTGGTGAAGNTCNTCAGTTNCAGACANAACTCCTTTAGGTTTATTAAGTAAAAAGTANTGATACTGCTGATAAGNTATCTNTTGCCCATTTACNTNAACTACNTCACTTTCTTTTACTTTTTCTTTGGGTNTTTTTACNATTTTACCATTAACCGATANTAGCCCAGNTTTTATTAANTTATGAACTTCTTTTCTTGAGCCAACATTCATATTGGCCAAATATTTATCAATTCGCATTATTTACCAAATNTTCACCCTTTGNTNAGGATCAAGCCACATGCCATCAGTTTCTTTNACATCAAAAGTTTCNAAGAATTCATCTTGACACTGGGCCGGAATATTAACTCTTGTNGGTTGAGGNGCATGCACATCNACCGCAATTTCTGTTTTAATTGCTTCTGGNCNTTGCTTTTGAGCCCAAGAACGAGCATAATTTTCAAANAATTCNNTCATNCTGNCACCTTCTGANTTATTAGCNTGAATTGCACAAGAAAGACCACCAAGGTCAGCAATATTTTCAGCGACAACTTGCTTACCATTAAGTTTTGCAGGACCATAATTTAAACCATCATAAATATCANTNGCCGCTTGCGTACGCTGATTGAATTCTTTGAAGTCTTCATCAGTCCACCAATTCTTCATATTTCCATGTTCATCAAATTTGGCTCCATTATTATCAAAAGCATGAGAAATTTCATGAGCAATAGTTGCGCCAATACCACCATAGTTAGTGCCACGAGATTGATTTAAATCATAAAATGGTGCTTGCAGAATTCCGGCTGGGAAAGTAATGTCATTTCTTTGNGGNTCATAGCAGGCATTATTCATATTTCCTGGCATTACCCAAATNGAACGATCAACTGGTTTAGTTAATTGANTCAAATTATATTCTTCAGCNACTTGAGCAATATTTTTTTCNTTTTCATAAAGACTTCGACTAGGATCAACTTGAATTANGTCATAAATTTCTTCAATTTTTTCGGGATAACCAATTTTCAATACTAAAGCACGNAATTTCACAATTGCTTTTTCTTTAGTNGCTTCCGACAACCAAGTATTAGCACGAATTCTTTCTTCATAAACTTTGATCATACGCTGAATCATATCAGTTACATCAGCNTTAGCTTCTTCTCCNAAATATTTTTTACCATAATAAACNCCAAATACTTCACTAAAGGAACCATTAGCAAGGTAATATGCATGGCGTTTTTGAGGAGTTAATTCTGCTTGACCACTAATTGCTTGATGATATGGGAAAGCAGCCTCACGAAAATCTTGTGAAAGTGAGCTAGCAACATTATTAATAAATTTAGTAATCATCCAACCTTTAATTTCNNCAAAATTNNTNGNATTNATTAATTCTTCAGCATGNTCNAANAATCTNGGTTCTAAAACAATNACTTTATCNGGTAATANCGGTAAAATTTGACNCAAAAAGTCCTTCATATCAAAAGACTCAAATTTAGCGAGAAAATCATCTAATGAATATGGGTTATAAGCAGCTGGATAATCAGCCCATTCTTCGGTTGATTTAACTACTTTAGCTATCTTTTGATCAAATGCTAACGCATTTTTGACATACGCTTCTGCTTCTTGTTCATCAATACCCGCCATTTTTAACAAATTAACCGATTGCTTTTCTAAAATACCAAGTAGCTTTTCGGCATCTTCTTGTTGATAACTAGTAGTATCAGGTAAAAAGGTACTTGGTCCACCAAATTCAAAAACATGCTTGGCAGTATTTTTCATATCCGCTTCAACATCAAATGAAAATGGCAAACTAGTAATTACATTTAACGCAGCCGCAGTTTGATTAAATTGAGTAAAATCAGTTAGTTCAGTAAGCTGCTTAAGATCCGCTTTAATTGGTTCGGCTCCATCTTGATTACGTCTCTCAAAATCAAGTGCAAGCTTATAAAGATTAATTCCTTTTTCTAAATCTTGAATCTTTGGTAGTTCCTTTTTTTCGGCTGCTAATTGATCCAGATCGGTCATCATTCTTTTTTCAATGCGCATATCAATTTCAGTATTAACACCGATTTCAGTTCGATCAGCGGGAATCTTAGCATCTTTTTGCCAAGAAGAATTGACAGCCAAATAAAGGTTATCTTGAGGACGAGTGGTGATATCAGGTTTTGTTAAATCCCCTGCTCCTCCACGAATAGAAAAATTTTTTCTCATTATTATCACCCATAAAATATTAAAATTATCGTTTTTTTCTAAGTTTATTTTAAACTATAGCATATTTTTTATAAATAGGCTCTCGATTAAGAAAATAAAAAACTACTCAAAAATTGAGTAGTTTAAAACATAGAATTTTTATGTTGAATTCTGTTANTTTCATTCTCTCACTGCAACTAAAAGAATTAATTAGTAATTATATAATCAGCAAACCTATCTTGGCTTGCCGTTTTGCTTATATGCAAAATAAGNGCAGTATTTTTAATCNTCCTATTCCCATTCAATGGTTGCTGGTGGCTTAGAGGTAATGTCATAAACCACGCGGTTAATATTAGGTACTTCATCAACAATTCGAGTTGAAATTTTACTTAAAACATCCCAAGGAATTTGNGCAAAATCTGCTGTCATTCCATCAATTGAAGACACCGCACGAATTCCAATTGTATACTCATAAGTACGACCATCACCCATAACACCAACNGAGCGCATCCCTGGTAAAACAGTAAAGTACTGCCAAATNGACTTATCTAATCCNGCCTTTTTAATTTCATCACGTAAAATCGCATCACTATTACGNACGATTTCTAATTTTTCTGGTGTTACTTCCCCAATTACTCTAATTCCTAGNCCTGGACCTGGAAATGGCTGACGCCAAACAAGTTCATGNGGAATACCTAATTTTTCTCCAAGTTCACGTACTTCATCTTTGAATAATTTACGNAATGGTTCAATTAATTCAAATTTCATNTCCTTNGGTAATCCNCCAACATTATGGTGAGATTTAATAGTNCGTGCAGTACTTGTACCACTTTCAATNACATCAGTATAAAGCGTTCCTTGAGCCAAAAAGTCTACATCAGATAATTTTTTAGCTTCTTCATTGAAAACTTCAATAAATTCTTTACCAATTATNTTGCGNTTTTGTTCAGGATCNGTAACNCCTTTTAACTTACTTAAAAATCTTTNGGAAGCATCNACNCGAATAATATTTACACCTANATCTNGACTTAAAGCNGCCATTACTTGGTCACCNTCATCTTTTCTAAGCATACCATGATCAACAAANATTGCAGTTAATTGATCACCAATTGCGCGGTGCAATAAAGTCGCAGTTACACTCGAATCAACACCACCTGAAAGTCCTAAAATGACTTTCTTATTACCAACACGCTTACGGATNTTTTCAATTTCCATTTCGATAAAATCGTCCATTGTCCAGTTAGCCTTNGNCTGGCAAATTTCAAAAGCAAANTTTTTNAAAATATCTAANCCATATTCTGAATTGCGNACTTCAGCATGGAATTGAATCCCATAAATATTTTTTTCATGATTTTCAATTGCAGCAATTGGACAATTTTCAGATTNAGCTACTTTTTNAAAACCAGTTGGTACTTGNGTAACNAAGTCNCCATGACTCATCCACACTTCTTGCTTAATGGGNAGNTCTTTAAATAAACGTGAATCTTTTGCGACTACTTCTATTTCNGCACGCCCATATTCGGAGTTAGTTGCNTTTTCAACTTTACCACCCAGATTATAAGCNATTAGTTGCATNCCATAACAAATNCCCAAAATTGGAATACCNAATTCAAAAATTTCAGGATCNATTTTAAAAGCATCTGCATCATAAACACTATTTGGTCCACCTGAGAAAATGATTCCTTTTGGATTGATTTCTTTGATCTTGTCTAAAGAAAGATCNTGGGGNAAAAGTTCTGAATAAATACCAAAGTCACGNAACCGACGCGTAATTAANTGATTATATTGGCTNCCAAAATCGAGTACGATAATCTTGTCGAAATCAGTCATTTGTTTGCTAGTCATTTTCTCCTCCTAAAAATATCTTAAAAATTAGTACCTACTTTACAAATAATCTTCACTTTGGTCAACCAAAAAATAAATAAAAGATATTTACTAGATTTTATTGCTTTGCATTAAAAATTCTGCTAGACTACAAAACAATATAAAAAAATCACTTATATATCGTCGAAATATGGTCGACAGTCTCTACCCAGAACCGTAAATTCTGGACTATAGGTCAAATAATTATGNTTTATTGACTTTGTTACCTATAGTTTCGGTAATAAAGTCTTTTTTTTTTACTTTTTTGGAGGAATTATGAAGTTAGTCGAAGAACGCATTCGTCGTGANGGTGAAGTTTTACCAGGCAATGTTTTAAAAATAAATTCTTTTTTAAACCATCAAATAGATCCAAATTTAATGATGAAAATNGGCAANGAATTNGCCAATTTATTTAAAAATGACCAAATAACTAAAATTATTACTTGTGAAGCCTCAGGAATCGCCCCNGCNACTATGGCTGGGTTTGTCTTAAACGTACCTGTAGTTTTTGCAAGNAAGAAACGTCCTTCAACCTTAAATGACGCNGTTTATACGGCAGACGTTTACTCTTATACCAAAAAAGTAACTAATTCAATTTGTATTGAGAAAAAATTTATCGNTCCAGANGATACTGTGCTCATCATTGATGATTTTTTGGCCAANGGTGANGCCGTGAAANGTATGTTAAATATCGCAAATCAAGCAAATNTTAAAATTGCTGGCGTTGGAGTAGTCGTAGAAAAAGTTTTTCAAGGTGGACATGACTGGGTAATTGATCATGGCTATAAATTAGAAGCCTTAGCAAGTATTTCGAGTTTTGAAAATAATCAAGTTCATTTTTTGGGAGAAAAATAAATGAAAAAGCTTCAACACAAAAAGGCATTTATTNTAGGACTGCAACATTTATTAGCAATGTACTCTGGCNCAATTGCCGTACCACTTTTAATNGGAACTGCTCTTAAATTTAATAGCAGTCAAATGACTTATCTTGTATCAATTGATATTTTTATGTGTGGTATTGCTACAGCTTTTCAACTATTACGAAATCGTTATTTTGGAATTGGATTGCCGGTTGTTCTTGGTTGTGCTATTCAGGCCGTAGCTCCATTAGAAATGATCGGTCACAAATTTAATCTAGGAACTATGTATGGCTCAATCATTGTGGCAGGTATTTTTGTGTGGTGCATCGCGGGTTACTTTGCCAAAATCAAAAAACTTTTCCCACCAGTTGTTACTGGTAGTTTAATTACAGTAATCGGTTTGAGCTTAGTTCCTGTAGCCATTCAAAATTTAGGTGGTGGTAATAGTCAGGCTAAAAATTTTGGTGATCCCAAGAATCTTTTAACTGGATTTATTACTATTATTATCATTCTTGCTATTCAAGCCTGGGGAAAGGGATTTTTTAAATCAATTTCAGTTTTAATTGGTTTAATAGCAGGAACTATAATTGCTGCAAGCCTAGGAATGGTTAATACTAATCCCATTACTCAAGCGGCTTTCTTTCATTTACCCCGTCCCTTCTATTTTGGTTTACCACAATTTGAATGGTCCTCTTCTTTAACAATGATCATTATTGCTCTAGTTTCCATGGTGGAATCTACTGGTGTTTATTTTGCAATTGGTGATTTACTTCATCAAGATATTAGCAGTGATGATTTAAAGAAAGGGTATCGTGCCGAAGGTTTAGCACAAATATTTGGTGGAATTTTTAACACATTTCCTTATACTACCTTTTCACAAAATGTTGGTTTGCTTGAATTGAGTGGAATTAAAAGCAAGCGTCCTCTTTACTGGACTTCGGCCCTATTAATGATTATGGGACTTATTCCTAAATTGGGAGCCGTTGTAACAATTATTCCTGATTCTGTTTTAGGTGGAGCCATGTTAGTTATGTTCACTATGATTGCAGTTCAAGGAATTAAAATACTTAAACGTGTTAATTTTGAAGATAATTCTAATATTTTAATTGTTGCTCTTTCTATTGGCTTTGGGCTTGGAGTTACCGTGTATCCACAACTCTTTCAAAATTTACCTACCACGGTTCAATTATTTTTAGAAAATGGTATTGTGGTTGCTAGTCTAAGTGCCGTGACATTGAATATTTTATTTAACTATCAGCCAAAGAAGTTACTTCACAGATTTAATTTCTCAACAGAAAAGAATTAAAAATTTATATATAAAAAACCTAGAATTCATTAATTGAATTCTAGGTTTTTGTTTTTAAAGTAAGTCCATATCGATTTGAGCTTGATCATCCATAAATTTTTGATTTGGATAAATTGGTGTTATTTCAATTCCATCAAGTGCTCTTTGAATTAGACCTTCAACGTCTAATCTATCTTCTAATTTTCTTGCTTCCTCTAACTTTGGTTTTGTCTTAGGACGAGGTGGAGCAAAGATAGTACAACAATCTTCAAATGGCTCAATTGATAAATCAAAAGTACCAATATCTTCTGCCAATTTGATAATTTCGGTCTTATCCATTGTAGCAACTGGACGTAAAACTGGAGTTGAAGTCACATCATTAATTGCTACCATTGATTCTAAAGTCTGAGATGCAACTTGACCAACAGATTCACCGTTAAAAATTGCTAATCCTCCACGCATTTCGCGAATACGATCAGCCAATTGCAACATAAATCTTCTTTGAATAGTCATTAAGTAGCCTTCTGGCAACTTTTCCTTAATTTGTTCTTGAATTTCAGCAAAAGGAACGGCAATAAAATTAATCTTGCCACTGTAGTTGGCTAAAATTCCAGTTAATTCTTTGGCCTTAGCCAATGCTTTATCAGTAGTATATGGTGGACTAAAGAAGTGAACCATTTCAATGTCTACCCCACGCTTTAGGGCTAAGTAAGATGCTACTGGTGAATCAATTCCACCCGATAACATCATAACTGCTTTACCAGCAGTTCCAACAGGCATGCCTCCTGCGCCTTTAAGTAATTGATTAGAAATGTAAATTGCATCATTTCTAACTTCAATTCTTAAAATTAAATCAGGTTTCTTCATTTGTACTTTAAGATTATCCATATTAGCAAAAAGATAATCTCCAATAATACTATTTAATTGGTTAGTATCATATTCAAAGTCATGATCACTACGTCTCGTATTAACTTTAAAAGTCATTCCATCCTTAAAAGTTGCTTGCATTAATTCAAGCGAAGCCCTTTTAATCGCATCCAAATTTTTTTCTACCTTAATAGTTGGAGAATACGTTTGAATTCCAAAAACTCTCTTTAAACGTTGATCAATTTCCTCAAATGGAGCCCCATTTAAGACAATGTGCATGCGGTCATGCTTAGGATGAATTTCTACTTGTGGAAAATCATTCAATAACTTGGTTATATTGCCAGCTAATCTACCGATAAAGTCCTTTCGGTTTTTTCCTTTAGTAGAAAGTTCACCATAGCGAACCATCACTTCAGTATATTGCATAAATTTCACCTACTTTAAATGATTAATTTCAGCAAAATGCTGATAAATATCGTCAAAAATTTCTATAAATTTATCTGCTTCTTCAACAGTATTACTTGGATCAAAACTCAACCGAATTGCTCCTGTTGCAATACTATCATCAACTTTCATTGCACTCAAGGTAGAACCTTCAACCCCACTTCTTGAAGAACAAGCACTAGTAGTTGAGGTAAAAATTCCTTTATCTTCAAGCGTATGGACTAAAGTTTCGCCCCTAATACCTTCCAAAGCAAAGCAAAGAATACTTGGTGCAAATTTATCATTATCTTGAGAAAAAATATGAATACCTGGTTTATCTTTTAGATAAGTCATAATCTTTTCTCTTACTTGGGATTCTTGCTTGGCATTTTGCTTTTCATCTTCAAGGTATAAGCGCATTGCCTTAGCAGTGGCAGCAATAGCTGGCAAATTTTCAGTACTTGATCTTAGAGCCTTTTCTTGTCCGCCACCATCAATTAATGGCTTGATCATCTTACCAGCTTTCTTATAAAGAATTCCAACTCCTCTAGGTGCATGAAACTTATGAGCTGAAAGACTCATTAAATCAACACGAGGGGTAAAAACTTCGGGCCAAATATTTTTTCCTAATGCTTGAACATTATCGACATGGAAAGTTACATTAGGATAATTTTCAAGAATATCACTTATTTCCTTAATTGGTTGAATACTACCTACCTCATTATTTACTCCCATTATTGAAACCAATATTGTTTC
>JAAVAW010000024.1 GCA_014803905.1 Lactobacillus sp.
AATCATTGGTTAGCTACAGGTGAATTATAATTTTCTTTGCTAAAATGGTAAAATTGAAGCAAATTTCAATATTTAGGAGGAAAATTTATGCCATTTGTACATGTAGAATTAATTAAGGGTCGCAGTGATGAACAATTAACCAATTTGATGAAAGATATCACTGAAGCTGTTCATAAGAATACTGGTGCGCCAAATGAACATATTCATGTAATTATTAATGAATTAGACCATCATACTTATGGAAATAACGGAGAATGGAAGGCTTAATTAAAGGGGCAGATTAGCTAATTACTAATCAGCTCTTTTTTTGTTTGTTATGATAAGAGGGACAAATAAATTAAGTTGGAGTGAAATAAATGTCTACTTTAAAGGATGTGGCACAGGCTGCAGGTGTTTCGGAATCAACAGCTTCAAGAGCATTAAATGGAAATTTACGGATTAGTAAAAAAACGCGCGATTTAGTAAAAAAATATGCTGATAAATTGAATTATCATCCAGATTTTGCAGCAAAAAATTTAAGTCGGGGGCAAAGTCAAATTATTGGGGTAATATTTCCTTTACCCTTTAAAAGAGTAAAACCCGTTGATACTTTTCATTTAGAAATTTTACGTGGGATAAATGAGGCCTTAGATTCCTCAGATTATAAAATTATGTTGGTCATGGGACGTAATGAACAAACTTTTTTTGAGCAAGTAAAATCAATGGTCGAAGAAGTTAAAGTAAGAAAATTTGTTTTATTATACTCTGCCAAAGATGATCCAGTGATTAAATATTTAACTAAACTAAAAATTAATTTTATTATTATTGGTCATCCTTTTCATCATGAACGTTTTGTTGACAACGATAACTTTAAAGTGGGGCAAGCAGCAACGCAATTATTGTTGGCTAATTCACAAGTAAAAAGACCTACATTTATTCGTACTAAACAAACGCGACCTTTTGAAGATGATCGTGAGGCCGGATATCGTGAAATTATGAAACAAAATAATTTGAATCCTGAGGTGATTATGATTGAAGACCAAGATGAAATTGGTAACGCTTTGAATCATTTAGAAGGGGTAATTTTTTCTGATGATCGTATTTTTCTTTATTGTGCTCGTGAGGTCTTAAAATATAACCTTCCGACAGTATGCTTTAACGAAAGTGAATTAGTAAAATTAATTTTTGACCAGGAAAAAATAATTAATTTGCAACCACAATTATTAGGGAAAAAGGCGATTGAATTATTATTTAAGCCCCACATAACACATTATTTTGTGCCTTATCGCATTGAAAAAAGTAAGTCCTAAGCTTATTTTTTTATTTTATTTTGTGCAAGCGATTGCATAAATCTGAATTTGCTGGTATATTATAAGCATGCTAGTAAACGCTTACAGTTACTTTATGGATTGGAGGAAAATTTTATGGATAAGCAAACTAAAAGTACTGGCTTGCCAACGCTTACTAAAGAAATGATTTGGATGATTAACTTTGGTTTCTTAGGCGTACAAATCGCTTTTACTTTACAAAGTTCACAAATGAGTAGAATTTTCCAAACTATTGGTGCAAATCCTGATAGTTTAGGATGGTTCTTTATTTTACCACCACTAGCTGGTTTTATCGTACAACCAATTATTGGTTCTTTATCTGATCGAACTTGGTTACCAAAATTGGGTGGACGTCGTTTACCTTACTTGTTGTTAGGTTCAATTATTGCCGTAATTGTGATGATCTTATTACCAAATGCTGGTAGTTTTGGTTTTGGTTACGGGTCACTTGCAGCATTATGGTTTGGTGCCATTACTGTGGCTTTACTTGATCTTTCATCAAATATTGCTATGCAACCATTTAAGATGATGGTTGGTGATATGGTTAATGATGATCAAAAGAGTTATGCCTACGGGATTCAAAGTTTCTTATCAAACACTGGGGCAGTTTTAGCCGCAATTTTCCCATTTGTTTTAACTTTCTTTGGTGTTTCAAATGTTGCTAAAAAAGGTGTAGTACCTCAATCAGTTATTATTTCATTTTATGTAGGTGCTGCAATTTTGATTATCACCACTTTATTTAGTGTTTTCCGTGTCCATGAATATGATCCAGCAACTTATGCTAAGTATCATGGCATTACAGAAGAAGATAACAAAGAGGGCGGTAATTGGTTTACTTTACTCCGTCAAGCTCCTAAAGCTTTCTGGACTGTAACTTTAGTGCAATTCTTCTGCTGGTTTGCTTTCCAATATCTTTGGACTTACTCAGTGGGTGCTATTGCTAAAAATGTATGGCACACTACAGATGCTACTAGTGCTGGTTATCAGGCAGCTGGTAACTGGTACGGTGTCTTAGCCGCTGTTCAATCAATTGCTGCAGTTATTTGGTCATTTGTATTGGCAAAAGTTCCAAATAAATACCACAAAGTTGGTTATGCTAGCAGTTTAGCAGTTGGTGCAGTTGGATTTATTTCAATCTTCTTTATTACTGACCAATGGCTTTTAATTATTTCTTATGCTTTAGTTGGTATTGCATGGGCCGCTATTAATACTTACCCATTAACAATTGTTACTAACGCTCTATCAGGTAAACATATGGGTACTTACTTAGGTTTATTCAACGGATCGATTTGTTTACCACAAATCGTTGCTTCACTACTTAGTTTTGTTTTATTCCCATTACTTGGTGGTTCACAAACTAATATGTTCATTGCTGGTGCAATTGCAATGGTTTTAGCTGCTATTTCAGTTGGTACAATTCGTGAAACTTACGTTGAGTAAATTTAAAAAGTAAAATAGAATTAAAGATAGTTATTTTCGAGTAGGAAGGAACATAAAATGAAACAAACATTTGATATTGCTCCATGGCACGTTACCACTACTAAATGGAGTCCTGAAGATAAACGTATTCAAGAATCTATTACTAGTTTAGCCAATGAAAATCTTGGTATGCGTGGCTTTTTTGAAGAAGGTTATTCTGGCGATACTTTAGAAGGTGTCTACTTAGGTGGTGTCTGGTTCCCAGATAAGACCCGTGTTGGTTGGTGGAAAAATGGTTATCCACAATATTTTGGTAAGATGATCAATGCTGTTAACTTTATGAAAGTAATTATTAAAGTTAATGGCGAACAACTTGATCTTGCTAAACAAACACCTGCCGATTTCAAATTAGATTTGGATATGAAGCAAGGTATTTTCACTAGAACCTTCACTGTTGAAATTGGTGGAACTAAATTAGGTTTTAGTTTTGAACGTTTTGTAAGTGTTACTCAGAAAGAATTAGTTGGTCAACGGATTAAGATCAATAATTTGGGTAATGCAGAAGCAAAAATTGAAATTTCAAGTATGATCGATGCAGACGTTTATAATGAAGATTCCAATTATGATGAACAATTCTGGAACATTTTAGCTAAAAAGGCAGATGGCGATCATGCTGAATTAGTTTCAATGACCAAGAAAAATGATTTTGGTACCCCTCAATTTACTGTAGGTATGAAATCAACCACGAAGACTGATTTAAATCATAAAGAAGATCGTGTAAATGAAAAATCAGTTGAAAATATCTTTGAAGGAACAATTGCAGCCGGCAAAGAAGTTGAATTTGAAAAGCGTACAATTGTTGCAACTTCAAGAGATTTTGAATCTGAATCAGCAATTACTAACTATCTTGATGAATTAAGTAATGCTTTAGATTCAGAAAGTTTTGATGATTTACTTGCTCCACATATTAAGGAATGGGCAAGTCGTTGGGAAAAATCAGATGTTGAAATTAATGGTGATGAAGGTGCACAACAAGGTATCCGCTTCAACTTATTCCAACTCTTCTCAACTTACTATGGTCAAGATTATCGCTTAAATATCAGTCCTAAAGGATTTACCGGTGAAAAGTACGGTGGTGCTACTTACTGGGATACTGAAGCTTACTGTATTCCAGTTTACCTTGGTGTTGCCAACCCAGAAGTTGCGCGTAACTTATTAATGTATCGTTACAACCAATTAGATGGTGCCTTTATTAATGCTAAACAACAAGGTTTAGATGGTGCTTTATTCCCAATGGTTACTTTCAATGGGGTTGAATGTCACAACGAATGGGAAATTACTTTTGAAGAAATTCACCGTAATGGTGATATTGCTTATGCAATTTATCTTTACACTAATTACACTGGTGATCATTCATATGTACTTCATGAAGGTGCAGAAGTTTTAACTGAAATTTCTCGCTTCTGGGCTGATCGTGTACACTACTCACAAAGTAAGAACAAGTACATGCTTCATGCCGTAACTGGTCCTGATGAATACGATAACAATGTTAATAACGACTGGTACACTAACTTACTTTGCCGCTGGACATTGCAATATACTTTAGACATTCTTGATCAAGTAGATCCAGAAGTTGCTAAGAAGTTAAACGTTACTGAAGATGAAAAACGTAAGTGGAAGGGCATCGTTGATAATATGTATCTTCCATATGATCCAGAAAAGAAGATCTTCCCAGAAAATGATGGCTTCATGGATAAGGACTTAACTCCTGTTTCTGAAATTCCAAGTGATCAATTACCATTGAACCAACACTGGTCATGGGATAAGATCTTACGTTCACCATATGTAAAACAAGGTGATGTTATTCAAGGTCTTTGGGACTTTATCGATGACTTTAGTAAGGAAGAAAAGAAGCGTAACTTTGACTTTTACGAACAATTTACTGTTCATGAATCAAGTTTATCTGCTTCAGTTTACTCAATTATTGCGGCTGACGTTGGTTACGAAGATAAGGCGGTTGAATTATATGAACGTTCAGCTCGTCTTGACTTGGACAACTACAATAACGATACTGCTGATGGTTTACACATTACTTCAATGACTGGTAGCTGGCTTGATATTGTTCAAGGTTTTGCTGGTATGCGTGTCCGTAATGGTGAATTACACTACGCACCATTCCTTCCTAAGAAGTGGGATTCATACAAGTTCCGTCAAAGTTTCCGTGGTCGTATCTTAGAAGTTAAAGTTGATAAGAATGGTACTGACATTAAATTGATCTCAGGAGACCCAATTACTATTGATTTAGCTGGTAAGAAACTAGAATTAAAGTAAAGCAGGAGGCATAATTAATGAAATTTGACGATCTTAAAGGCTTTGCTTTTGATTTAGATGGTGTTATTGCTGATACTGCACGTTTTCATGGTCAAGCTTGGAATGAAGTTGCCAAAAAGGTTGGTACTGAATGGACTCCAGAATTAGCTAATAATTTAAAGGGTGTTAGCCGCATGGATTCATTAGAATTGATTCTTAAGGCTGGTGGTCATGAAAATGATTATTCCCAGGCTGAAAAAGAGGCTTTAGCAGAAGAAAAGAATAACAACTATCTTAAGTTAGTTGAAACATTGACTCCTGCAGATATCTTGCCTGGAATCAAAAGCTTTCTTGATGAATTAAAGGCTAAAAATTATAAAATTGCCTTAGCATCAGCATCTAAAAATGCACCAAAGATTTTAAAGCAATTGCAATTAACTGATTATTTTGATGGTATTGTGAACCCGGCTGAATTAAAGAAGGGCAAGCCAGATCCAGAAATTTATCTTGAAGCTGCAAAGTCAATTAACCTAAAACCTGATCAAGTTGCTGGAATTGAAGATGCCCAAGCAGGAATTGCTTCAATTAATGCTGCCGGTGAACTTTCAATTGGTATTGGTGAAAGTCTTAAAGATGCAGATATTAAATTTGCTGATACTAGTGAAATGACATTAGCGGCAATCAAAGCACGCATGGCTTAATTACTTTAAAGATTAATAAAAAAGATCTCTTAGAAAATTTTCTAAGAGATCTTTTTTGAATTAAAATTAATATTTAATTTCATAATGAATTTGATGGTGAACAGGAGCAAGAGGACGCAAAGTTATATCACCAAATTCTGGATAGTTAGTGGCATCAGGTAAATTCTGAGCTTCTAAGGCTAAAGCTGACCAATTACCGCTATGGTTGAGGGGTGCATCTTCAGGTAAACCATTAGCCGAAAACATGACTAAGGCATTACGATCAGAATACATCCGCATTTCGCGTCCAGATTTGGGATCACTTAAGATAGCGATTGGTTCATAACCATAAGTTGAACTTGGTTTAACAATAAAGAAATCATCATAACCCTTTTCGCGAGTTTTATTCATTTCGGCCAAGGCATCTTTTAATGAATTACCATTTTTAAAGTTATAGCCTTTACCTGCATTAGTAATTAATTCTCCAGTAGGTAACTTTTCATCATCAACAGCCAAGTGATAGTTAGAATTGATCGTTAAATTTTGCCCTTCAATTGTTTTATCTGTTTCACTTAAATTCCAGTATGTATGACTAGTAGGATTGAAGAGAGTAGGTCCATCACTTTGACCATAAAGATCAATCGTTACTCGATCCAGATTATCTAAAGTGTAGACTACATAAATATCTGTTGTAGCCGGCATCCCGTCATTATCAGGCGAAAATGTTTGGTGCAAGACAACTTGACCACTATCTTTAAATACTTTAGCTTCGGCATCCCAGAAGTGATTTTGCCAGCCTTTGTCACCACTATGAATATTATTATTACCTTCATTTTTTTGAATGTGATAAGTTTTACCGTCAATTTCAAATTCGGCGTTTTTAGTTCGATTTGCAACTGGTCCAATTAATTGTCCAATACTATAACCAGCTTTTAAATAATCCGCCATTGAGTTGCCGGCTAATAATAAGTTAAACTGACCATTTTTGGTAGGAATCGAATATTCTTGCCAAATTCCGCCATAATTCAAGACACTCATTCTGACACCATGATCGTTTTCAATGGTATAACGAGTTACTGAATCATGATTTATTTTTCCAAAGTCATTTTCATAAACTTGCATTTCAGCTACTCCTTTCAGCAAACGCTTTCACATGTATTTTAACATAGTTATAAATAAAGATAAGAAAAAAGGAATGTCCGATAATAGACATCCCTTTTTAGGTGGTAAATATAAATTAATCTTCTTTTTTAGCTTCACTTAAGGCCTTCATAATTGAAGGGTTCTTTGAATGACAGTCTTTAATCATTTGAAGATCTTCTTCAGTTAATTTAACAGTGTATTTAGTCATAATAATTCCTCACTTTTTATTTTTATAAGTTAACTATAGCTCATTTTTTAAAATGTGCACATCTTTTTCAAAGAATTTTTGAGTTTTGATTGTAAAATAAAGATGAAAAGAAATTGATTTAAGTAAGAACTATTTTTTAGAAAGGAAAAGATAATGAGTAAAGAAATTGATACGGCAACAGGTGCTTCACAACATAATTTTAATGAACCTGAAGAAAAAAAGATTAAGAGTCCGTGGCCTGGTCCAAAAGGAATGATTCCTGTTACTAGTGGACAGGCTGAAGATGCTAATGTTCATAACCGTGCTTATCTTGATAATATTTTAGTAGAAATGCGGATTATTGATGCTGTAGAACCAAATTTAGAAACAAAGTTCTTTGGTAAAAAATATGCTTCACCAATTAATTTAGCTGCGGTTTCTCATTTAAATAAGGTGTTAGATGATAAAAGTCGAAAACCAATGCAAGAAAAAGCTAAAGCGGCTAAGGATTTAAATGTTTTAAATTGGATCGGCATGGAAGAAAATGATGAATATCGCGATATTGTAGCCCAAGGCAGTGATACTGTAAGAATTATTAAGCCATTTGCTGATCATGATCGTATTTTAAATGAAATAAAGGTTGCTCAAGAAACGGGAGCAGTAGCAGTTGGTATTGATATTGATCACGTGCCAGGAATTAATGGAAAATATGATGTAGTTGATAGTATTGCCTTAGGTCCAATAATGCAATCTGATTTGACCAAGTATGTTGATTATGCTCAGATTCCTTTTGTAGCTAAGGGGGTTTTATCCGTCCAAGATGCTTTAAAAGCACGGGATGCTGGTTGCAGGGCGATTGTTGTTTCTCATCATCATGGCCGATTGCCATTTGGTGTGCCGCCACTAAAAGTTTTACCGGCAATAAAAAAAGCATTAGGTAATAGTCAAATGACAATCTTTGTTGATGGTTCAATTATGACGGGTTATGACGCTTACAAGGCTTTGGCTCTTGGCGCTGATGGTGTCTTAATTGGCCGCGCTATTTTAAGAGGCTTACTTAATCAAGGCAGTAAAGCTGTAGAGGAAAAAGTTCTCAAGATGAATGAAGAATTAGCTGAATTAATGATGTATACCGGAATAAAAAATACAACGACGTTTGATCCTAATGTACTGCACTTTGATTAGAAAAATATTTATTATTTAATAAGAATTTGCTCCAAACTTGCTTACCGTCTTACTTTATCGATAAACTAGATAGAGAAAGATTTTATTCGGAAAGGACGCTGAGATGACAAAAAAACTTAAAAAACGTTCCTGGATGAGATGGATTGTGTTTTTAATTGCTTTAGAAATTATTGCAATTTCAATTAACTTTTTCTATGGACCTATTAATATAGCCGCTGGAGGCTCGACAGGTATTTCAATTTTAGTAGATGCTGTATGGGGCATAAATCGTTCGGTTACAGTATTTATCGTTAATGTCTTAATGCTAATTTTAGCAGCGATTTTTTTAGGTAAAACTACTACTAAAAATGTAGCACTTGGAAGTTTTCTTTTGCCTGTTTTAATGCAAATTACGCCAAGTTTTAAAGTGACTAATAGTGACCTCTTAGCGGTTATCTATGGTGGAGCCTTAATGGGATTAGGTGTTTCATTGCTTTATCGGGTTAATGCTTCAAGTGGGGGTACGACAATTCCACCAATGATTTTAAAGAAGTATTTCTTTATTAATCCAGCCGTTTCGCTACTATGTATTGATATGATAATTATTTTCCTCAATATTTTTGTAGATGGTTTAAACGCATTTTTCTTGGCTGCATTTTCTCAAGTGGTAACCGCAATTACAATGAATTTTGCAGAAGCGGGCTTTGATCGAAAATATCAAGTTCGTATTATGAGTAATGATCATTTTGATAAAATTAAAGACATGCTCATGAAAGAATATGATAGTTTAACAGTTTATAATGTAGTTGGTGGGTATACAGAAGAAAATAAACAACAAATTTTAATTGTAGTCGATACGCGCGACTACGGTCCATTAATTAGCAAAATTCACGATATTGATGATAATGCGTTTATTATTACTGATACCGTCGTAAGTGTTCATGGCGGTAAATGGGGCTTATAAAATAGTGTACTTCGGTGTGCTATTTTTTATTTATTACAAATTGCAAAAACTCTGTATCAGTAGTAAACTATAGGAGTTGTATTTGTGGAAACCTCACATCTGCAACCGCACGTTGAAGGTAAGTAAGAAAATTAACGTTAATTTCACCTGAAGCGGCGAGTCTAAGTATTTATTTCGGAGGTGTACAAATGTACGCAATTATTAAAACCGGTGGTAAGCAATACAAGGTTGCTGAAGGTGACAGTATTTTTGTTGAAAAGCTTGAAGTTAAACCAGGCGAAAAGGTAACCTTTGATGAAGTTATCCTTGTAAACGATGGTAAGTCAACTAAGATTGGTACTCCAGTAGTTGATGGTGCAAAAGTTGTTGCTAAAGTTGACAAGCAAGGTAAGGAAAAGAAAGTTGTAACTTTCAAGTACAAGCCTAAGAAGCACTCACACACTAAGTATGGCCACCGTCAACCTTACACTAAGGTGACTGTTGAAAGCATCGAAGCTTAATTAAGGGGTGAAACAATATGATGATTAATAATCTTGAAGCACTTAAATTATTTGCCCACCACAAGGGTGGTGGTTCAACTGCCAATGGTCGTAACTCAGCTGGTCGTCGTTTAGGCGCAAAGCGTGCTGACGGTCAAGAAATTCACGCAGGTTCAATTATTTACCGTCAACGTGGTACTAAGATCCACCCAGGTAAGAACGTTGGACGTGGTGGTGACGACACTTTATTCGCATTAGTTGATGGTGTTGTTAAGTTTGAACGTTTGGGTAGAGATAAGAAACAAGTTTCTGTTTACCCAGCTGAAGAAGCAAAATAATTAATATTTTGACCTTAAAAAGACTGAATGTAATTTACATTCAGTCTTTTTTTGACTAATAAGCTTGACAAAAATAATAAAAATATTAAAATATTTAGTAAATAAATTAAAAGATTTTGAAGAACAGAGTAACTGATTTTAATTTGACACAGAGAATTGGTAACTGGTGAGAGCCAAGCAAATGCGATTAGTGAAGATGGGTTTGGATATCAGAGTTAGTGAATCAGTAGCTAACTACGGGGTTGCGCTCGTTAAAGTGGCAAAGTAATTCTCGCATGAGAGCTACTTATTAAGGTTATTTATGTAAATAAATAATAAACTAAGGTGGTAACACGAAGCACTCGTCCTTATTGGATGGGTGCTTTTTTGGTTGAAATAGGAGGTATCTTGATGACAATTTTTGAAGAAGCAAAAAGGGGTTTAGTCCTTGATGGAGCAATGGCTGATGAACTACAGAGACAGGGAACTAATTTGAATAATAAGCTTTGGACAGCAAGTGCTTTAGTTAATCAAGAAGAAAAGATTTATCAAGCTCATTTAAATTATTTCAAAGCAGGAGCAAATATTGTAATCACTGATACTTATCAGGCTAATGTTCCCGGTTTTATCAAAGCAGGCTATAGTCAAAAGCAAGCAACAAATTTCATTAAGCAGGCAGTTAAAATTGCTAAACACGCAAGAGATGATTATGAAAAACAAACAGGTATTCATAATTATGTGGCAGGTACTGTAGGACCATATGGTGCTTACTTGGCCGATGGTAATGAATATCGAGGAGATTATGAATTAAG
Organism: Lactobacillus sp.; assembly: GCA_014803905.1. Classification (GTDB taxonomy): domain Bacteria; phylum Bacillota; class Bacilli; order Lactobacillales; family Lactobacillaceae; genus Lactobacillus. The sequence continues at coordinate 10,783 of JAAVAW010000024.1, forward strand.
TAAGCAGGACTATTTAGATTTTCATTTACCAAGATTAAAGTTAATTTTAGCTGAACATCCGGATCTAATCGCAATTGAAACTCAGCCTAAATTAATTGAGACACAAGTTTTACTTGATTGGTTAATTCAAAATGAACCGCATATGCCAGTTTATGTGAGTTTTACTTTAAAAAATGAAACGAGCATTAGTGATGGAACTTCTTTAGCACAGGCGACTCAAATAGTAGATAAATATGAGCAAGTTATTGGAATTGGGGTTAATTGTGTTGCACCAAATTTAGTAAGTCCTGCTTTAGAATTATTAAATAAAAATACTACAAAACCCTTAGTTGTTTATCCCAACCAAGGAGCAAGTTATAATCCAGAAATTAAAGAATGGGAAGAAGTTAAAGACCACTTTGATTTTTCAAAATTAACTAAAACTTGGTATGAAAAGGGTGCGCGCTTAATTGGGGGATGTTGCACTACAGGTCCAAAAGAAATTAACCAGATTAGTACAACCTTAAGCCAACTTAAAGAAAGAAGGTAAATAAAAATGAAACATGAAACGCACTTAAAAAGGAAGATGAGTACACGCCATATTCAAATGATTTCTTTAGGTGGAGTAATTGGCACAGGGTTATTTTTAAGTTCGGGCTATACCATCCATGAAGCTGGTCCGTTAGGTACTGTTCTAGCTTATGGAGTAGGAGCATTAATAGTTTTTGCAGTAATGCTTTGCTTGGGAGAATTATCAGTAGCAATGCCTTATACAGGTGCCTTTCATGTTTATGCTAAAAAGTTTATTAGTCCTTCGGCAGGATTTGTGGTTGCTATCCTATATTGGTTAACATGGACGATTGCCCTAGGTTCGGAATTTACTGCGGTGGGGTTAATTATACAAAAATGGTTCCCTAACACTCCGGTTTGGATTTGGAGCTTAGTGTGTATGGTAGTAATTTTTTTGAGTAATTTCTTTTCAGTTAAAGGATTTGCCGAAAGTGAATTTTGGCTTGCTGCGGTAAAAGTATTAGCAATTGTTGCTTTTATTATTTTAGGAGGAGCAGCAATTATTGGATTATTACCAGTGAGTGGACAAACTCATGCACCAGGATTAGCTAACTTTTATAAAAATGGTTGGTTTCCTAATGGATGGAGTGGCGTATTTACGACTATGTTGACTGTTAACTTTGCCTTTTCCGGAACAGAATTAATCGGTGTGACTGCAGGAGAAGCAAAAGATCCTAATAAAGCTATTCCCCAAGCAATTAAGACAACATTATGGCGATTATTAGTATTTTTTATTGGAAGTATTGTCGTCATGGCTGCTTTAATACCTTATAAAGTAGCAGGGGTTACAGAAAGTCCTTTTGTTTACGTGTTAGATGAAATTCACGTTCCATTTGCAGCCAATATTATGAACTTTGTCATTTTAACTGCAATTATTTCAGCAGCAAATTCTGGTTTATATGCTTCAACTAGAATGCTCTGGTCACTTGGAAATGAAAAAACTTTACCAGCAGTTTTTACTAAAACAAATAAGGCAGGCATTCCTGTTGTTGCGTTGCTTGCAAGTATGGGTGGTGGAGTACTTGCATTAATTTCAAGTAAAGTAGCTGCCAGTACAGTTTATTTAGTGTTAGTATCAATTTCTGGGTTAGCGGTTGTTTTTGTGTGGATGGCCATTGCTTGGTGTGAATTGAAGTTTAGAAAAGAGTATCTTAAAGCAGGACACCAAGTTAGTGATTTAAAATATCACACTCCTTGGTATCCAGTAGTTCCTTATTTTGCTTTCTTTGCAAGTCTACTTTCGTGTATATTAATTTGGTTTGATCCAAGTCAAAGAGTTGCTTTGTATTATACAGTGCCTTTTGTGGTAATTTGCTGGGCATTACATTGGTATTGGTACCATAAGAAACAAGAAAATAAAAAGTCGATTAGTAAGAGAGAGGAACAAGGAGATTTTGTTAAATAACTTATACATTTGATATACTAATTACCGGTTACTATTTTTTAAAGCTAAATTTAAACTTAATTTTAATGGTTTAAGTTGCTAAAAATAGAGCAAGATTGGTAATATAATAATAGATAGAAATGAGGTAATTTAACATGACAATGATCTCCGTTAATGAGTTCAAAAACGGACTCACTATTCAATATAATAATGATTTATGGCGTATTGTTGAATTCCAACACGTTAAGCCAGGAAAGGGTAGTGCCTTTGTTCGNTCAAAGCTTAAGAGTTTAAGAACAGGTGCTGTTCAAGAATACACTTTCCGTTCAACTGCTAAAGTTGATACTGCTGATATTCAAACTAAGGGTATGCAATATCTTTACAACGATGGTTCAAGTTATGTCTTTATGGATAACAATACTTACGAACAACTTGAAATTCCTACTTCTCAAATTGAAGAAGAAGCAAAATATTTAAAGGAAAACATGCAAGTTAATGTTATTACCCACGAAGGTGAAACTTTAGGTATTGAATTACCAAATACTGTTGACTTNGAAGTTGCAGAAACTGAACCTAACATTAAGGGTGATACTTCTTCCGGTGGTGGTAANCCAGCAACTATGGAAACTGGTTTAGTAGTTAATGTACCTTTCTTCATTAACCAAGGTGATATTTTAACTATTAACACCGCCGATGGTACTTATGTATCTCGTGCAAACAAGTAATAATTGATTATATTTTTCGAGGTAAATTATGGCTGATAATTCAACAATTCTTTTATCAAGCAATGACAACGGCGACGAAACTAGAGTTGATTTGAGTGTTCTAGAAGTCATTTTAGGAATTGCTGCTAAAAAAGTTGATGGCGTAAATGAAATGCGCGGATCTCTTCGTAGTGGTTTGAATTCACTATTTGGTCATTCAAATCGAGGTAAAGGNGTATCTTTATCTGTTGAAGACGATCAGTTGACAGCTGATATTTATGTTTATTTAGACTATGGNGTTAATGTACCCAAAGTAGCAGTACAGCTTCAAAAGACTCTCGTTGCTCAATTACAACAAATGACTGATTTAGCTTTGAAGGCTGTAAATATTCATGTTGTAGGTCTTGTATCAGAAGATGATAAGGTTGAAGATGCTGAAGCACTATTTTCCTCAAATGAAGATAGCGAGGCAGATAAATAATGACCCAACATGAAATGCGACGGATAGCCTTGCAAGCACTCTATTTAGCAAATCAGGAACCAGATTTAAACTATGATGAAATAGTTACGCGTACAACCAAGGCCTTAGATTTAAAAGAATTTCCCGAATTTTCNGGTAATCTTTTGAAGGGTATCATGGACCAAAAACCTGAATTAGATAAAGAAATAAGTAAATATTTAAAATCAGGTTGGCGTATTGAAAGATTGGCTCAAATTGATCGTGCAATTTTAGAATTAGGATTGTATGAAATTAAGAATAGTGATCAAATTGATCCGGTTGCTGCTTTAGATGAAGCTTTAAATCTTGGCGAAGAATTTTCTTCAGAAAAGTCAAAGGCATTTATTAATGGTGTCNTNGGTAACTTTATTGATGAAAAATAATTTAAGTCGGCTGAAAGGTCGGCTTTTTTTATTATGAGGTGAGCAGATTGACTACAATATTAAATGGNAAAAAAGTAGCGAATCAATTGACGGAAAAGTTAAAAGCTAAAGTTAAAGAANTTAATCAAAAAAATNTTACACCAACTTTATACGTAATAGAGGTTGGAGAAGATCCGGCAAGTAAGATTTATTTAAAGGTAAAAGAAAACTTAGCTAAAAAGATTGGTATTAATGAAGTTACNTTAAAATTTCCAGCGACAGTAAGTCAAAAAGAATTAATAAAACAGATTAATGAATTAAATCAAGATNCNCAAGTGAATGGAATTATGGTGCAATTACCGTTGCCTGACCATNTTNATACTGAAGCAATTGTGGCTGCAATTGCTCCAGAAAAAGATGCTGACGGTTTTCATCCCTATAATCAAGGAAAAATGTGGCAAGGTGAATCAGAAATCATTCCGGCTACAGTGAGAGGAATTTTAGAACTTTTAGACCATTACAATATTAATGTTAGCGGAAAGAATACACTGATTATTGGACGAAGTCTTATTGTCGGCAANCCTGCAGCTAGTCAATTATTAAATCGTGATGCTACCGTGACGATTGCNCATTCAAAAACAAAAAATTTNTCAAATTTAACTAAGCAAGCTGATNTTATTATTTCNGATGTGGGACGGGCTCACTTAATAAATAAAACAATGATTAAAGAAAATGCAATTTTAATTGATGTAGGGATGAATCGAGAAGAAGGNCACTTAATGGGAGATATGGATTATGATGATTGTTTTGATAAAGCAGCTGCAATTACTCCNGTTCCTGGCGGAGTNGGNCCTTTAACAGTGGNCAGTTTAATGAAACAAGTACTTATTTTAACGGAGAACCAAGTAAATGGTTGATAGTTCAAATTATTTAAAAGTTAGTGATTTAAATTACTATATTTCACAAAAATTTAAAAATGATCCTTACTTGCACAAGGTCTTTTTACAAGGCGAGCTTTCTAATTTCCGCTTTCGCATGAACTCACACCAATATTTTTCTTTAAAAGATGAAAAATCAAAAATTAATGTAGTAATGTTTAAATCNTATTTTGAAAAATTAAAGTTTAAACCTGAAGANGGAATGAAGGTTTATGTGAGTGGGTATGTTGGTGTTTATGGACCCCAAGGATCCTATCAGTTTTATGNCCAAACAATGGAACCAGCAGGATTAGGTGCCTTATATGAACAATTGCGTCAGTTACAGGAAAAATTAGCCAANGAAGGACTTTTTANTTCTGAACACAAAAGANCAATTCCTACTTTTCCNGATCGNATTGCAGTTGTAACTAGTGCTTCGGGAGCAGTTATTCATGATATTATGGTTACAGCTAATCGTCGCTTTCCNCATGCAGAGATTGATTTATTTCCAGCTAAAGTTCAAGGTGAAGAAGCAGCTGATTCAATTGTAAGTTCTTTGCGCCAAATTGCGGCTAGTGGAGATAAGTATGATGTAGTAATCATTGGTCGTGGAGGGGGATCGTTAGAAGATCTTTGGCCATTTAATGAGGAAAAGGTAGTACGACAAATTTATGAAATGCAAATGCCCGTCATTTCTTCAGTTGGTCATGANACAGATACNACTTTGGCCGATCTAGTTGCGGATGCGCGTGCGGCNACTCCAACAGCCGCTGCTGAATATGCGACTCCAAATTTAGTAGAAGTAATAACGCAAATAGATCAATTGCGTAATCGGCTATTTGCATCTATGCAGGCTATTATTCGTAATAAACGTGAACAGTTAAGAAATTTAGAAAATTCACCGGTTTTACGTGATCCAAGCCGAATTTACGATGAACCTTTACANAAAGTTGATTTGTTGCGTCAAAGACTTTTCCAAGTTGAACAAAATATACTTTCACAAAAAGAGTCACAATTTAAGTTATTAAGACAACGTCTAGTGGCAATGAATCCACAAAAACAATTAATACAACTTGAGCAAAAACAAGAATATTTGGTTAATAATTTAAATCGTGTAATGCTTAATTATTTAAAAAATGAACGCAATCGTTTTACGGCTTTAACACAAAAATTAGATGATAATAGTCCCTTGAAGGCTATTAGTCGCGGCTACGTTTATACAGCAACAGAGGATGGTCAAACTATTACTTCAGTTAATCAAATAGAAGTAGATCAAACACTGCAATTAAAATTTAAAGATGGAACAGCCAAGGCNAAAGTAACTGAGATTAGGAGAGATGAAAATGCCAGAAAAGAAAAATAATTTTGAAGAACAATTAAACCAATTACAACAAATCGTTACAAAATTAGAAACAGGTAATGTACCATTAGAAGATGCCTTAAATGAATTTCAAGCAGGCGTAAAATTAAGTCGTGACTTAGAGAAGAAATTAACTGAGGCTGAACAAACAGTGGCTAAGTTAATTGATCAAGATGGTAATGAAAAAACACTTAACCCAGAAGATGCTGCGGCACCGGAGNAATAATAATGAATTTAACTGAGTTTAGAAAGAAATATACGCCGTTAATCAATCAGTTTTTAGAAGAACATCTAAAAGACGATATTGATAATAAAAAATTTNGCGAAATTATGGCATATTCAGTTATGGCTGGCGGGAAAAGATTAAGACCATTAATTTATTTGGCTACTCTAGCAACATTAGGTCATCAAATTACTGAAGCCGAGATTAAAACTGCCTGTGGGATTGAATTAATCCATACTTATTCCTTAATTCATGATGATTTACCTGCAATGGATAATGATGATTATCGTCGCGGTAAACTTACTAGTCATAAAAAATGGGGTGAAGCAGAAGCTATTTTAGCGGGAGATGCTTTATTGCCTTTAGGAATCCAATGGATTGCCCAGGGTAGCAAAAATATCATGGAAGTAGAAATTATTACTAAGGCAGTTGGTCCTAATGGGATGGTAGGTGGTCAATATTTAGATATTGATTCTACCAATAACAGTTCAGTAAAAAATGATAGTAAGTTTATTGAACGNATGGAATGGTTAAAGACTGGTTGTNTACTGCAAGCTAGTGTAGAAATGGCAATTGCTGAAGTANGGGAATCAGATAATAAAAANATTTCTGCCTTNAATAAATTTGCTTATACTTTTGGCCGTTCTTATCAAATTTATGATGATTTAGTNGATGTGGTTGAAAGTAGTNAAGAAGCNGGCAAAGTTACNCATAAAGATGAGGCTGAAGGTAAAAATAATACTTTTACTCTTTTAGGCTTAGACGAAAGTAGACAAGAATTAATTGCCTTAGTTAATGAGGGNAAAAAGGCGTTAAATATTTTTGATAATTCTGTTTTAGCAGAATTCTTTGATTTATATCAGAAGGTATTGTAATGAGTAAAAAAAGAGCAGATGTATTACTTTTTGAACAGAATCTTTTTCATTCACGCACTGCAGCGCAACGAGCAATTATGGCTGGGTTAGTGAGTGATCATAACCATCAGAGAATTGATAAAGCAGGACAAAAGTTTGATGAAGATGAAGTTTTCTATATTAAATCTGATGGCAANAAATATGTTTCTCGTGGTGGATTTAAGTTAGAAAAGGCATTGCAGGCTTTTAAGATTAATTTAAAAGATCGTATTTGTTTNGATATTGGTGCNTCAACTGGTGGTTTCACTGATGTNGCATTACAAAACGGAGCAAAAATGGTTTATGCCTTAGATGTTGGTTATAATCAATTAGCATGGAAATTACGTGACGATCCACGTGTAATTGTGATGGAAAAACAAAATTTTCGATTTAGTAAATTAGCCGATTTTACTTTAGGGCGTCCAACTTTTGCGATGACCGATGTCTCTTTTATTTCATTAGATTTAATTATGCCACCAATGTATGAGATCCTAGCAGATAAATGTGATGCAGTGTGTCTAATAAAACCGCAATTTGAAGCTGGTCCAGAAAATGTAGGTAAACACGGCATTGTTCATGATCATCAAGTGCATCATGATGTAATTGAACATACAATGCAAGAAGCAATGAAGCTAGGNTTTAACGTATTGGGAGTAGATTATTCACCAATTAAAGGTGGTAAAGGAAATATTGAATTTTTAATTCATTTGGGGAAGGATACAGAAAACCCAGGACAAAATTTATGGAATGGCGATATTACTGCCTTAGTTCAAAAAGCAGTAGNTGGTCTGTAGGGGAAAGATTATGTTAGTTGAACTTGATATTAAGAATTTTGCAATTATTAAGGCCCTAAAAGTTCGCTTTCAAGAAAATATGACCGTAATTATTGGAGAAACTGGAGCTGGAAAATCAATTATTATTGATGCAGTTTCTTTATTATTAGGTAGTCGTGCCCAACATGAAATGATTCGTAGTGGGGAAGACAAGGCGGTTATCACTGGGCTATTTGAATTAGAAGATCAATTTGAAAATGTAAAGGCCATTTGTGAAAAATATGGCTTACCCTGTGAAGATAAACAAATTGTAATTAGTCGTGAACTTTCTTCAAAGGGTCGCAATGTGGTTAGAATTAATGGTCAATTAACGACAATTAATGTTTTACGCGAATTAGGAAAAAATTTAGTTGATATTCATGGACAAAATGATCAACAAATTTTAATGGATCCAGATCGGCAAATTGATTTAATTGATAATTATGCGGGCAAACAATTTAAAGAAAAACTTGTTTCTTATAAGACCCATTATGCCCAGTGGCAAAAATTAAATAGCAGATTACGTCAACTAAACGAGGATGCACAAGAATTAGCGCAACGGCAGGATATTCTAGAGTTTCAAAATAATGAATTAACTAATGCTCAATTAGAAGATCCAGATGAAGATGAAAAACTAGAGGAAGAATTCAACGAATTAAATAATTATCAAAAGATTGCTAATACAGCGGCTTATTTTTTGCAACTTTATGATGATGAAGAACATGGACTTGCGACCTTATTAGGGGANGCACAAAATGCGGCTGGTGAGTTAGCNGAATATGGTAAAAAGTTTGAAAATTTTGCTCAGAGTTTCAATGATGGNGTTTATTCTCTCAATGATGCTCGTAGTGAATTGTCTTCATTAATGGAGAGTTTGGATTTTGATGAGGAACATTATAAATTNGTCATTAATCGTTTAGATACCTTAAATTCNCTTAAGAAAAAATATGGTCCAACTTTGCCNGATGTTTTTAAATTCTATGAAAAGGTACAAAAAGAATTAGATCAATTTGAAACCGGTGGGCTTGACGAGGGAAAGTTACAAAAAGAACTTCAAGATTTAGAACAAGTTATGAGCCAAGAAGCTGANGAATTACATGAACAAAGAGAAACGGTCGCTCATACTTTAGAAGAGAAAATTAAAAAAGAACTTGCTGATTTATATATGGAAAAAGCACGTTTTGCNATTCGNATTAATAAAGATAATCAATTTAATGCGTTAGGTGAAGACGAAGTAACTTTTATGATTGCNCCTAANCCAGGNGAAGAGTTNATGCCGCTTGTAAAAATAGTTTCTGGAGGAGAGCAATCAAGATTGATTTTAGCNCTGAAAGCTATTTTTAGTCGNGTAGANCCNGTTGGTACCATGATTTTTGACGAAATTGATACCGGAGTTTCNGGNCGAGTGTCGGCAGCTATTGGTAAAAAAATGCATGCAATAGGTCGAGAAAAACAAGTTATTGCGATNACACACTCTCCTCAAGTTGCAGCTGCTGGAGATCAACGNTACTCAGTAGAAAAAAAGGTGGAAGATGGTGCNACTTACACTCAAGTCGGNCCTTTAAGTCAAGAAGAGGCCGTGACNGCAATTGCTAAGATGATGGCAGGACANGATGTTACTGATGCTGCTAAACAAAATGCTGCTGATTTAATGAATAGTTTTAAANAGAATAATAAGTAANCAAAAAACACGTGCTTTNAAAGCACGTGTTTTTTCAGAAAAATATATAAAGAAATGNGTTAGGCNACTTCAATATTGAAAATAGAAGATAAATCAATTAAACGATAAACTTTATGATCATAACTTCTTAATACAAAACGTCCATTTGTTGAGCGAGCNATTAATTGACCAATTTCNGTTTTACCATTTTGATAAGTTATTAAGACAAATTGTCTTTGAAAAAATGCTTGTTCTAATTTTCTAATTATTATACTTGGTTCTTGAGCGAAAGTGGTTAGTTTATCTAGATNATAATCAAAAAAATGATTATAGATATTTTTTGCATATGTATTTAATTTTCTCTGNATATTTTTAGCAAAAGACATAATTATATTTCCTCAACTTTCGAACANATGTTTGCAATAAGTATTATACGAACNAATGTTCGAAAAAGCAAGAAAAANTTTCAATCAATNAAAATTCAACATTGAAACTTGCATTAGCNNCTGATTTAATGCAAAATAATCTTGATAAACAATTATCGTTAGGAGCAATCATGGCAAAGCAAGGATTATTAATAGTTCTTTCTGGCCCTTCTGGAGTCGGTAAAGGTACAGTTAAAAGTGCATTAGTTAAGCAAAGAGCTTTTTCATTTGAATATTCAGTTTCAATGACTACGCGTAAACCACGTCCAGGTGAAGTGNATGGTAAAGATTATTTTTTTGTTTCGGAAAGTAGATTTCAAGAAGCAATTAAAAAAGATGAACTTTTAGAATATAATGAATATGTAGGTCANCATTATGGGACACCATTAGCACCAGTTAAGAANATGCTAAGTGAAGGAAAAGATGTTTTCTTAGAAATTGATGTTAATGGTGCGCGCCAAGTACGTAAATTAATGCCGGATGGTGTATTCATTTTCTTAACTCCACCTGACTTGCATGAATTAAAAGATCGAATTGTAAATCGTGGTACAGATTCTGAGCAAGTGATTGCAATGCGTATGAAACANGCGCGTAAAGAAATCCTAATGATGGAAGATTATGATTACGCCGTAGTAAATGATACTGTTGCTAATGCTGTAGATCATATAAAATCTATTGTAGAAGCTGAACATGTTCGCGTTCCTAGGGTTATTAATGAATATAGAAATATGGTTAAGGAGGACTAATCATAATGANAATTACTTATCCCTCAATTGATAAATTATTATCCAAAGTTGATTCACGTTACTCACTTTCAGTTTTAGCTGCAAAAAGAGCGCANCAATTAGAAGCTGGTGCTCCTGGTGCTTTGACCCATTACGATTCGGCAAAAGCTGTTGGTAAGGCATTAGAAGAAATTGCTGCTGGTAAGGTAACAATCGATCCAGAACATTTTGAAAAGCTTGATTAATATTTAAAGTCATTCCTTCATTGTTTGTGCAATGGAGGTTTTTTGATAGGTGAATTAATGATTGCGCAAGTTATTGTAGATGTGGCTGCACAACAAACAGATCGAATTTTTGAATATAATATTCCNCCTGAACTAAATGATGTAGCAGTNGGTTCACGTGTTGTGGTGCCTTTTGGACGCAGAAAAGTTCAAGGTTTTGTAGTTGGAATTAGTGAAACAACAAACTTTAAGGGAAAGCTAAAAGATTTACTTGTAGTAGTTGATGAAATGCCACCTTTGACGCCTGAATTAGTCGAACTTTCAGCTACTTTAGCAAAAGATATTTTTGCATATCGAATTACCTTATTACAAACTATGTTGCCGCGGGTTATGAAGGCTAATTATCGTAAAATCTTAACTCCTTTAGATGACGAAACGGCTAAGTTATCTTTATTTAATCATGGCCAGCCAATTGATCTAAATCAAGTAACTGACCTCAAGCAAGTAGTAGAAATAAAAAAAATAATTAAAGAAAAAAAGGCTAAAATTGAATATTTAGTTGAAAATAAGGCTAAAAAAAAGCAAGAATACCTTTATTATGCTAATTTAGGACCTCAAACATATCTTGAAATTCAAAGAAAAATTAAATCTAATGCTGTTAATCAACAAAAATTAATTAAAGATTTAATTGAAAACCTAAACTCATATCCAAAAACTGCAAAAGAACTTGAAAGTAAGTTAAATCTTTCGGCAAGTTTTTTAAAACAGGCAGTTGAAAAAGGATGGCTAAAACGAGACNTAGTTGAAACTTATCGAGATCCTTTAGCCGACTTTAGAACAACTAAAAATAAAAAAGAAATTATTTTAAATGAAGGACAGAATAGGGCCTTAAATAGAATTGCTCAAGCAATTCAAAAAAAGCAGGATCANACNTTTTTACTTGAAGGAATAACTGGAAGCGGAAAAACTGAAGTTTATCTTCATGCCATTCAAANGGCTTTAGAAAGTAAACGTAATGCTTTAATGTTNGTGCCGGAGATTTCTTTAACGCCGCAAATGGTAGAGCAGGTTAAAGAACGTTTTGGTTCAAATGTTGCAGTTCTTCATAGTGGTNTATCTACTGGAGAACGATATGATGAATGGCGTCGAATTCGCCGGGGTGAAGCACAAGTTGTTGTAGGAGCACGTAGTGCTGTTTTTGCTCCGTTGGATAATATTGGTTTAATTATTATCGATGAAGAACATGAATCTTCTTATAAACAAGAAGATACNCCNCGCTACCATGCACGTGATGTTGCCTTATTAAGAAGTAAATATCATCATTGTCCTTTAGTTTTAGGAAGTGCCACCCCATCTTTAGCTAGTCGTGCCCGAGCTCAAAAGGGTAATTATGAGTTATTACGATTAACTGAACGTGCTAATAATAAGGCCTTACCTGAGGTTAAATTGATTGATTTGAAGCAAGTAGAATTTGCCGGTGGACAATTTGATTTATCAGTAGAACTAATAGAGAAAATTAAAGAAAAATTGGCCCGTCATGAACAGGTGATTTTACTTTTAAATCGTCGNGGCTTTGCTAATTTTATGCTTTGCCGTTCATGTGGTTATGTGATGCAATGTCCCAATTGTGATATTTCCTTAACAATGCACAAGGATNCTGGACAAATGCAATGTCACTATTGTGGTTATAAGGTACCAATTCCTAATAAGTGTCCTAANTGTCAAAATACTCAAATTCGTTTTTTAGGAACGGGAACGCAAAAAGTACAAGAGGAATTAAATGAATTAATTCCNTCGGCCTCAATTTTGAGAATGGATGTCGATACCACTCGCCGCAAGGGTAGTTATAAGAAAATTCTAGATAAATTTGGCGCCGGCCAAGCAGATGTTTTACTTGGAACTCAAATGATTGCTAAAGGGTTAGATTTTCCGAATGTTACTTTGGTAGGGGTAATTAATGCAGATACTTCTTTGCAAGTACCAAACTTTAATGCATCTGAAAAAACTTTTGATCTATTAACGCAAGTTTCTGGTCGCGCAGGGAGAGCAGAAAAAAAGGGTGAAGTAATGATTCAAACCTACAATCCTGAACACTATGCTATCAAGTTATCACAGAGTCAGGATTATGAAAGTTTTTATCGTAAAGAAATGCAAGTGCGTCATCAAGGAAATTATCCACCATTTTTCTATACGGTATTAATTTCTGTGGCTTCTAAAAATGAACAAGCTGCTGCCAAATTTGCTTTTGTTGTGAAAAGAAAATTAATGCAGCAATTACATGCACCAACGATTGTTTTAGGCCCGACACCTAGCAGTATCGCAAAAGTCAAGAATCAATATTTTTATCAAATACTGGTAAAATATAAAAAAGAAGATAAATTAAATCCGCTTTTGCATGAATTACAAGATGAAGCGCAAAAGATCAAACGCCAAGGATTAAATGTTTATATTGATAATGAGCCAGAACGAATTATTTAGAAAGAAGTGTTAGTAATGCCATCAGTAATTTTTTTAGGAACACCTGATTTTGGTAGAGTTGTCTTGGATGGTTTAATTAATAACGGCTATGACATTAAGGCCGTTGTTACTCAACCTGATAAAAAAGTGGGTCGCAAACAAGTCTTACATCAATCACCAGTTAAAGAACTTGCTTTGGCTAATGGGTTAAAAGTGTATCAACCGGTAAAATTATCCGGTTCTGATGAACTGGACGAATTAATAAAAATTCAGCCGGACTTTATTATTACCGCAGCTTACGGACAATTTTTGCCAAGTAAGTTTTTGCAAGCAGCCAAAATTGCTCCAGTAAACGTACATGGTTCATTACTTCCTAAGTATCGTGGTGGAGCTCCAATTCAATATTCACTCTTAAAAGGAGATCAAGAAACTGGAGTTTCAATTATGGAAATGGTTAAAAAGATGGATGCTGGNGATGTTTTTGCCCAGGCTAGTTTACCAATTGAAGATGATGATACTTCTGGTAGNTTATTTGAAAANCTAAGTGTTTTAGGACGTGATCTTTTNCTAAAAACTCTACCCCAATTTTTAGATGGNAGTGTGACACGTACTAAACAAGATGAAGGTGGCGTGATTTTCTCACCTAATATTTCTAAGGCCCAAGAACAAATCAAAACTAGTATGACCGCACAAGAAGTGCATAATTTGGTTCGTGCTTTGAATCCAGATCCAGGTGCTTACATGTTAGTGAATGGNAAGCGCATGAAAGTTTGGCAAACTAAAGTAAGTGATGAAAAAACNNANCTTGTTCCAGGTTCATTAGTAAGTAATAAGAAACGCTTTGCACTTGCTTTTGCTGATGGTAGTGTATTGGATTTACTTGAAGTACANCCAACTGGTAAAAAGAGAATGCAAATTAAGGATTTTGNTAATGGNCAAGGAAGTAAGTNTAAGAGTGGAGAAAAAATAATTGATGACTANTGCAAGAAGTGTCGCCTTAGATACTTTGATTANGGTACTTAATCAAAATTCCTACTCAAATATCGCTCTTAATAATGCCTTAGAAAAAAGCAAGTTAAGTGATAAGGATAAGGCCTTAGTAACAAAAATAGTCTATGGTACGATTCAATATAAAATATTTTTGAATTATCAATTACAACCGCTGATAAAAACAAANNTAAAGGATAAATTTATTTATCCTTTACTTTTGATGTCGGCCTATCAATATTTCTTTTTGGAGCGCATTCCGACTAATGCAATCTTTGATGAGGCTAATAAATTAGCCAAAGAATATGGTAAGAAGAATTCTGGTAGTTATCGTTTAGTAAACGGAATTTTACGTTCGCTNGATCGTCAAGGCGAACTATTACCTAATAAAAAAGATAGNGAAAAATATTTAAGTGTAAAATATTCTTTTCCTGCCTGGCTAGTAAATTATTTTATTAAAACTTTTGGACAAAAAAGGACAGAAAGTATCTTAAAAGCAAGTAATATGCCNGCTTCTACCAGTGTTAGAATAACTGATAAAAGTTTATCCTTGACACAAGTACAAGAACAGTTAAAATCGGATAAAATTAAAAGTAAACCCTCTAAATTAACCAATCATAATTTAATTATTGAACATNGTAATGTGGCAAATACATCTTTATTTAAAGAGGGCAAAATAACTATTCAGGATAGTGCAGCGTCTTTGGCAGTAGATGCCTTTGATTTTTCAGGTTCNGAAGAAGTTTTGGATGCATGCAGTGCACCNGGCGGAAAAACCGTTCAAATTGCTGAACATTTAACTACTGGACATGTAATTGCCTTAGATATTCATAAAAATAAACTAACCTTGGTTAAAAAGGCTGCTCAAAGGTTAAAAGTTAGTGATAAAGTTAAAACANTAGCATTAGATGCTCGTAAAGTAAGGGAAAAATTTGCTCCTGNTCAATTNAATAAAATTTTGGTCGATGCACCATGTTCTGGCTTAGGGTTGATAAGAAGAAAACCAGAAATCAGATATGGNAAAAGTTTAAAGGATATTCAACATTTAAGTGAGATTCAAAAAAATATTTTGGATCAAGTTGCAGACCTTGTTGCTCCTAAAGGAGAATTGGTTTATTCTACATGTACAATTACAAAACAAGAAGATGAAGAAGTAATAGCTTACTTTTTACATCAACATCCTGATTTTGAATTAGTACCAATCCAGGTTGGTAATTTANCAAAACAGGAATTNGTTAAGATATTACCGGATGAATTTGATAGTGATGGATTTTTTATTGCTAAATTTAAAAAGCGGGGTTAATTATTGTGATTAAAACGGCTTTTGCCTCCAGTATCGGAAGAGTAAGAGAAACAAATCAAGACTTTGTAAAAGTTTTTAAAAATCAAAATAATATTGTTATGGGGATTGTTTGTGATGGAATGGGCGGACACCAAGGTGGTGATGTNGCCTCAACCATGGCTGTTAGTCATTTAGGACATGCGTTTGAACAAACAGATTTTACAAATCCTCATTTAGCTCAAAAATGGCTTGAAGTTCAATTAAAATTAGAAAATGAAACTATTTTAAATACGGCTGATCGTTTTTCAGATTTAAATGGTATGGGTACTACTGTAGTGTTAGCAATTGCTTTTGCAGAAAAGATTTTAATAGCACACTTAGGTGATTCACGTGCTTATATTTATGGAAATAACGATTTTAAACAGATTACCGAGGATCATTCTTTAGTAAATGAACTAGTAAAAATGGGTCAAATTACCGAACAAGAAGCTCGTAACCATCCTCAAAAAAATATTATTACAGAAACATTGGGGGTTTCTAGTACAGTAAATCCTGAATTTGATACTTTGGAAGTCCACGCGGGTGATATTTTCTTATTATGTACAGACGGGCTAACCAATTCATTAACTGATTTGCAAATTCAACAAGTTTTAGCTACAAAGAACCTTACTCTTAAAGAAAGATGCAATAAACTAATAAATGAAGCCAATCGTTTAGGTGGTGGCGATAATATTACGGTTTGTCTCCTCGCCTATACTGAGAAGGAGGATGAAAAATAGTGTTTGACAAAGGCTACCTTCTTGGCGGTCGTTATAAAATCCTCTCTCTACTAGGTGAAGGGGGTATGGCGAATGTTTATTTAGCTGAAGATATTATTTTAGAAAGAAAAGTTGCTGTTAAAATCCTGCGATTAGACTTACAAAAAGATCCAAAAACATTAGAACGATTCAAACATGAGGCTCGAGCAACTAGTGAACTTAGTCACCCTAATATTGTTTCTATTTTAGATGTAGGACAGGATCATAATCGCCATTATCTAGTAATGGAATATATAGATGGACCTGATTTAGAACAATATATACAAAAAAATACTCCTATTCCATTAAATAAAGTTATAAAGATTATGGATCAAATTTTATCGGCCATGACTTTAGCCCATAAGCATAATGTAATTCACAGAGATTTAAAGCCACAAAATATTTTATTAGATAAAAAGGGCAATATTAAGATTGTAGATTTTGGTATCGCGGTTGCTTTGAATCAAAATACAGTAAGTCAAACTGATACAGCTGTGGGATCAGTTCACTATATGTCTCCTGAGCAGGCTCGTGGAAGTCGGGCAACTATCCAGTCCGATATTTATTCTCTAGGAATTATTTTATATGAACTTTTAATTGGACAAGTACCATTTGGAGGAGAAAATGCTGTAGCAATCGCATTAAAACATTTTCAAGAGAATACACCTTCTTTGAGAAAACAAAATGCAGATATTCCACAAGCTTTAGAAAATGTTGTTTTTAAGGCTACGGCTAAAGATCCACGTGATCGATATCACTCAGTTCTAGAGATGAAAAAAGATTTGGATTCTAGTTTAGAACCAAATCGAAGCGATGAACCAATATTTATACCGCGCTATGATCCAAATAATGACAATACTATTATTTTGCCAGCAATAAATGGATCAGTACAGAATGCAGAACTTAAAGATAAAAAAACATCAGAAAAACAGAATGATAAAGAAACTACCTTGTGGGAAAATATAAAGAAACATAAATGGTGGTGGCTGGGATCAGGAATTGCCTTTATAGGAATTATAATAGTTCTAATTTTCTCACTTGAACATAAAAATAATGTTGAAATACCAAGTGTGAATAATCTAACTGAAACAGATGCACGCCAAACGCTTACAGCTGCTAAATTAAAAGTGGGAAAAAATGAATATAAGTACTCTAAAAGTATAAAAAGAGGAAAAGTTATAGGTTCTAATCCCAGTACAGGCGTAACAGTAAAAAGTGGAGAATTCGTTAATTTAATTATTTCTCGCGGTCCGCAGTTTGTAACAGTGCCAAATGTAGTAGGAGAAAATTATACTGAGGCTAAAAAAGAGCTAACTCGAGTTGGTCTTAAGGTAAATAAAGTTACACAAACAAGTACCACAGTACCTACAAATATCGTTTTTGCTCAAAGTATAGTTAGTGGCAGTCAAGAAGAGGCTGATAAGACGACTATTACTTTAACCGTATCCAGTGGAGCTTATGGGACTGAGAGGCCAAGAGAAAATAATAGCAATAATCTTTCTGATTGGGCAAATCAAGTTATACAAAGAATATTAAATTAATGACATATAATTTATTATTAACTTGGTTCTTTTAAGTTGAGTAGGATAAGAGGTCATATTAAAATTATAGAGATGGTAAGACAATAGTAGATGAGGATATTAATAAATAATGCTTGAAAAAATTGAAGGTACAGTAATTAGTGTTATTTCAGGTTATTATGATGTAGAAACTAGTAAAGGCGTCATTCGCTCTCGAGCGCGTGGCGTTTTTCGTAATCGTAAACAAAAACCTTTAGTAGGCGATCATGTAGTAGTGCAACTAGATGAAAAGGGAATGAATTATTTAGTTGAAATTTTGCCAAGAAAAAATGAAATTGGTCGACCTGCCGTAGCAAATGTTGATCAAGTTTTACTAGTTATTTCAGCCGTAGAACCAGATTTTTCTTTGGAATTATTAGATCGCTATCTAACATTTTTTGCTTGGAAAAAAATCGGTGTTACGATTTACTTATCGAAAACTGATATTACAAGTAAAGAGAACTTAACTCAAATCAAAAATGAATTAGCTTATTACCAGCAAATTGGCTATTCTGTTTTTACAGATCAGGCCAAGTTAGAAAAAGAATTGCCAGATTTAATTAAAACAAATGCAATTTGGACCTTAGCTGGACAATCAGGAGCGGGGAAATCGACTCTTTTGAATCAATTAGAAGAAGAGGCAAACCAAGCTACTGGACAAATTTCTTATGCGCTTAATCGTGGAAAACATACTACACGGCAAGTCCAGTTATTTAGATATGGTAAAGGATATATTGCTGATACACCAGGCTTTTCAGCGGTTGATTTGTACAAAATAAAATTAGATGAATTAGCAGACGACTTTTATGAATTTAAGAAAGCAAGTACTAATTGTAAATTTAGACGCTGTCAACACTTAAAAGAACCTAAGTGTGAAGTTGAAAAATTGGTAAAGGAAGGTAAAATAGCTCAGAGTCGCTATGACGATTATTTAAAAATCCGTCAGGAAATTAGTGATAATCGCATGCCTGATTATTTAAAATAGAAGAAGGAAATACTATGAGTATACTTGCACCGTCAATTTTAAATGCTGATAATATGAATCTTGGTAGTGATATTCAAGAAGCTATAGATGCAGGAGTTAAAAGATTTCATATTGATATTATGGATGGACATTTTGTGCCAAATTTATCTTATGGGCCAGAATTAGTTGAAAATTTTAAGCATGATTTTCCTAATATGGAAGCAGAGATCCATTTGATGAGTAATAACTTGGAAGTAACTATTCCTGCATTCGTTGAGGCAGGGGCCGATCTTTTAGAATTTCACTATGAAGCAACTGATGAAGTTGAAAAATGGCTAAATTATTTGAAAGATCATCATGTTAAGGCAGGACTGGTTATTAATCCTGATACTCCTGTTGAAGTAGTAAAGCCTTATCTTGGTCAAATTGATCAATTATTGCTTATGACTGTTAAACCGGGGTTTGGTGGTCAAAGGTTTAGAGAAGATTCGAGTGAAAGAATAACCCAAGCTAAGAAATTAATTACTGATGCTGGCCAAGATATTAAAATTGAAGTTGATGGTGGAATTGATGACAAAACGGCTGAGATAGCCAAAACTTCAGGTGCTGATGTTTTTGTGGTAGGTTCTTTTATTTTTAAAAAGGGACCAATTGCTCAACAAATTTTGAAGCTAGAAAATGTTTTAGTATGAAAAAAGCAATAGCTGTTTTAGGTGGTCCTACTACTAATTGGCCAATAAATATAAAAGAAGAGATTAAAGAGGCTCAGGCTCGTGGTGCTATGATTGCAGCAAGTGATCGGGGGAGCCTTTTTTTATTAGAATTAGGCATACTTCCTGATCTGGCCGTTGGCGATTTTGATTCCTTAAAACGGATAGAATTAAGTAAGGTTGAAAATACCATTGATGATATTCGTTATGCCAGACCAGAAAAAGATGAAACTGATGCAGAATTACTTTTAACTACCTTATTCCAGGATTATCAAGTTGATAAAGTTGATTTATATGGGGCAACTGGTGGCAGATTAGATCATTTTTTCGTTAATATATTTACTTTTTTAAATTCTCCNTTAAANAAATATTGTGAANNCATACAAATTATTGANCAGCAAAATCTTATTNGTTTTTTGAAACCAGGAAAAAATGTTTTAAAGCCGCTTCCTTATTATTCATACCTAGGCCTTGGTAATTTAACTAAAATCACTAATTTGANTATTATAGANGCAAAATATTCTTTGANAAATTTTAGCTCTGATTATCCTCGNATGTTTTCTTCAAATGAATTTGAAAATAATCAAACTATTAAAGTTAATTTTGAGCAAGGAATTGTNTTNGCTATTTATTCANGTGACAAAGATCGCTTNAGTAATATTTAGATAAAAATAAAAAAGGCAGGTTANTNAACCTGCCTTTTTTATAATTCTTTAATTAAACTCGGGTAACCTTACCTGATTTCAATGCTTTTGCAGAAACCCAAACACGCTTTGGCTTGCCATTGACAAGAATGCGAACTTTTTGAAGGTTTGGCTTCCATGAACGTCTAGTAGAGTTCAAAGCCTTTGAACGCTTGTTACCGAAAGTGGTCTTGCGGCCAGTAATAAAGTCTTTTGCCATTTGTGCTAAACCCTCCTTTTATATCGGTTGTTAGTACCTAATAAGGTTATCACAGCTGGGAATTGATTTCAATATAATATTAAGAATATCTGATTTTTATTTAATTGTTTAAGTTGGTACTTTGATGTTGGATNTGCTATGTTAAAATAAATATATAAATGTATTCTTCAGAAATGGAGGAAATTATGGCTGTAAAAATTAAAGCTAAATACGGATTAATTGATATTTCAAATAATGTCATTGCTACTGTTGTAGGCGGAGCTGCAACTTCTAACTATGGTGTTGTAGGAATGGCATCAAAGAATGCAATTCGTGATGGTGCATTTACTATTTTAAATCGTGAAAATTATCGTCGCGGAGTAGTTATTAAATCAAAAGATAATAAAATTATCGTCGATGTCTATATTATTGTTGGATATGGTCTAAAAATTTCCGAGGTCAGCCGCAATGTGCAAGATAGTGTAAAATACAATCTCGAACATCTACTAGGCATTAAAGCAGAATCAGTTAACGTAATCGTACAAGGCGTTAAAGTTTTAGACGAATAGTGCTTATTTGGAGGATAACATAGTGGTATTAACCGAAATTACAGGTCAACAATTTAAAGATATGGTACGCTCAGCTTCTCATCGAATGAGTAAAAATGCTGAGTTTGTTGATAAATTGAATGTTTTCCCAGTTCCCGATGGAGATACTGGAACTAATATGAATTTGACTGTCACAAGTGGAGCAAAGGCNGTTAATGAATGTGATAGTGATAAAGTAGGGGACTTAACTCAAGCTTTATCAAAAGGGATGTTAATGGGTGCTAGAGGTAACTCTGGTGTTATTACATCACAACTTTTCCGTGGCTTTTACAAGGCGACAGAAGANTTAGATACATTAACAGCAACTGATTTAGCAACTGCTTTCTCTAATGGTGTTGCTACGGCTTATAAAGCAGTTATGAAACCTGTGGAAGGAACTATTTTAACTGTTGCTAGAGTAGCNGCAGAAAAGGGTAAAAATAANGCTGCTGAAACTNATGATGTAAGTGAAGTNATGCGNGCNGTAGTAGATGGAGCTCGTGAAGCTTTACAAACTACTCCGGACTTATTACCAGTTTTGAAACAAGTTGGAGTAGTTGATTCTGGTGGTCAAGGCTTAGTCTTTATTTATCAAGGTTTTCTTGAAGGATTACTTGGTGAAAAAGATAATGATTATCAATTAAATGATAATGAAATGGATGAGTTAATCAATGCTGCTCACCATCAAGCAGAATCCGCTCAAGTTCAATTAGCAACTAGTGACATCAAAAATGGTTACTGTACTGAAATTATGGTTGACTTAACTGCTGATGTGCCAGATAAAAAGGAATTTAATTTAGAAGAATTTAGACATCATTTATCTGAAATTGGGGACTCATTATTGGCTGTTTCTGATGGTGAAGTCGCTAAGGTACACGTTCATACTGAACATCCAGCCGAAGTCTTTACTTATGGTAAACAATTTGGTGAATTAGGAAAAATTAAGATCGATAACATGAGAATTCAACATGAAACTATTGTTGAAAATCATGATGAACAAGAAGAAACAGTTGATTTTGCNGTGATTGCCGTTGCNTCCGGNCATGGTATTCGTGAATTGTTTAAGAGTGAAGGAGTTAACCGGATNATNTCTGGTGGTCAAACTATGAATCCTTCAACTCAAGATATTATTGATGCCATTAAGAAGTCAGGCGCAAGTAAGGCAATTATTTTACCAAATAACGGTAATATTATTATGGCAGCCAAACAAGCAGCAGAAGTTGCTGATATTCCNGTTGGTATTGTACCAACTAANACNATTTCTCAAGGTTTAACTGCNATGCTTTCTTTTGATCCNGATGCAGATGTAGAAGNAAACGTTGAAACAATGTCNGAAGATCTCGATACTGTAAAATCTGGTGANGTAACTAANGCCATTAGAGATACTAANATTGANGATNTCGACGTTCATAANGATGATTTCTTGGGAATTATCGATGGAAAAATTGCGNTTGATAATCCNGATTTAGTAAACACTACTGTTGAAATGATTGATAAGATGCTAGATGAAGATAGTGAAATTATCACTTTAATGTATGGTAGTGATGCGGCTAAGAAAGATGCCGATGCTGTAGTTGAAAANCTCCAAGCNGAACACGAAGACGATGATTTAGAGTTTGAAGTTCATGATGGGGGACAACCTGTATATTACTTCTTAGTATCTGTAGAATAAAATGACTGAATTAGCTCAAACTAAAAATTTATTTGCTCCAGTAACTGTCCTAAAAGGTGTTGGTAACAAAACTGCTGAAGGTTTAGCGACCTTGGGCATTAATAGTATTTATGATTTACTGATGTATTTTCCTTTTCGGTATAATGATTTAGAAAGTTTACCACTTGATCAATTAATGGATGGTCAAAANNCCCTTTTAAAGGGAGTAGTTGTTACTGAACCTTACGTAAGTAGATTTGGTTATAAAAAGAGCCGGTTGAGTTTTAAGATTCAAATTGACCATGATGTAGTCATGGTCAATTTTTTTAATCAACCTTGGCTAAAAGATAAAATTGAAGTTGGTAAAGAAATAGCTGTTTATGGAAAATACAGTACAACTAGACAATCTTTAAGTGCTTTTAAATTTGTGGCTGAAAAAAAGGAAGGTTCGAGTATGGAGCCAATTTATCCTTTAAATCGTCATGTAAAACAAAAAAAGCTGCAAGAATTAATTGATCAAGCAATTAAAGAATATTTACCGGTTTTGGGAAATGTAGTCCCAGATAACTTGAGAAAAAAATATAAACTTGAAACAGATCAGGCAATAGTACAAGATCTTCATCATCCTCAAAATGGGATTATGGCTAAAAAGGCTAAAAGAAGTGCAATTTTTAGAGAATTTTTCTTATTTCAAATTCAATTAGCACAAATGCTTAATCAAAAAGATGAAGAAGCACCTGGTGAAGCAAAATTATATGATTTAAAGGCTATTTCTGAATTAATTGCTTCATTACCTTTTGAATTATCTGATGATCAAAAGAAGGTAGTTAATGAAATATTTGCTGATTTGCATGCTCCACGACAGATGAGACGCTTGCTTCAAGGAGACGTTGGGGCAGGGAAAACAATTGTAGCTGTTTTTGCTATTTATGCAGTAATTACAGCTGGTTATCAGGCAGTTTTGATGGTGCCAACGGAAATACTAGCTCAGCAGCATTTTGACAAGATAAATGAATTGCTAAGTAAATTGGGTGTCCGAGTTGCATTACTTACTGGAGATACAAAAGATTTAGAGAAAAAAGAAATCTATCGTGAATTAGAAGATGGCACAATTAATGTCGTAATTGGGACCCATGCATTGATTCAAGATCCGGTTAAATTTAAAAAATTGGGTTTAGTAATTATTGATGAACAACACCGTTTTGGTGTAAATCAACGTAATAAGTTAATTCAAAAAGGAAATAATCCTGACGTATTAGCAATGACCGCTACACCTATTCCACGAACTTTGGCTTTAACTGTTTATGGGGATATGGATGTTTCTGCAATTCATCAATTGCCAAAAGGTAGAAAACCAATTATTTCATCGTGGGTTACTAGTAATAAACTTAGAGATGTTTTAGTACAGATGCAGAATCAACTTGATCAAGGATTTCAAATTTATGTAGTTACCCCATTAATTAGCGAGTCAGAAGCAAGTGATTTAAAGAATGCAGAAGACTTACAAGTAAAATTGGCCCACTATTTTAAGAATCAAAATGTAGTTTTACTTCATGGACGGATGTCTGGAGAAGAAAAAAATAAAATCATGGATGCTTTTGCGGCTAAAAAAATTGATATTTTAGTGACTACTAGTGTGATTGAAGTTGGAGTTGATGTGCCTAATGCCAATATGATGATTATTTTTAATGCTGATCGCTTTGGCCTAAGTCAATTGCACCAGCTTCGTGGTCGTATTGGTCGGGGAAGTACACAAAGTTATTGTGTTTTTGTGAGTGATCCAAAAACTGAAGTTGGAAAAAAACGAATGGAAATTGTAGCTAACACCAGTGATGGTTTTAAACTTGCGGAAGAAGATTTAAAATTGCGTGGTGAAGGAGATATTTTTGGTAAAGCACAATCTGGTCTTCCTCAATTTAAACTAGGAGATGTAGTGCAAGACTTTAATGCATTAGTGACCGCACAAAAAGAGGCACGAGCAATTATCAAGGGTAATCCTGATTTAAAAGGTCAAGAATTTGATTTTTTAAATAAAGTGTTAAAATATAGCAAAGAATTACAAAATAATGGTTAATTATTAAATTGAAATAGATCATTTATAGGAGAAGTTTATGAAAAGAATTGCCGTAGATGCAATGGGTGGAGAGAATGCACCTCAAGCTATTGTAGATGCAGTTATTAAAGCTCGTAAAGAATTACCAAATATGACTTTCATCTTATTTGGTAATGAAGAAGAGGTAAAAGCAGCCTTTCCAAAAGATGAAAACTTTGAACGAGTAGAATTCGTAAATACTACGGAAGTTATTGCTGACAGTGATGAACCAGTAAAAGCAATTCGACGTAAAAAGGATTCATCAATGGTAGTAGCTGCTAATTATGTAAAGGCGAAAAAAGCTGATGCTTTACTATCATTAGGAAATACTGGTGCTTTATTATCAAGTGGTATCTTTATAATTGGTCGTATTAAAGGCGTGGAAAGACCTGCATTAATGCCAACTTTACCTAGTCAAAAAGGTGAACAAGGCTTTAATATTATTGATGTTGGTGCTAATGCNCAAAGTAAAGCNGCTTATCTAGTTCAATGGGCCCAGATGGCTAATTATTATGCTGAAAAAATAAGAAACGTTTCTAATCCTAAAGTGGCTCTTTTAAATAATGGTGCTGAAGATGATAAAGGNGATCCAATGCACCAGGAGGCATATAANCTTTTANCAGAAACNNATCTTAACTTCACNGGTAATATTGAAGGTAATGANNTGATGGAAGGTAAGGCAGANGTAGTAGTAACGGATGGNTTTACGGGAAATGCCGTTTTAAAGGCAATTGAAGGAACNGCNACTGTTATCTTGCATATGTTGAAAGATTCATTACTAAATAGTGGCTTAGTGCCAAAAATTGGTGCNGGACTTGCTANGCCCGCTTTAAAGAATCTNGCCAAAAGATTNGATACTAAACGTTATGGGGGAGCGGTTTTACTAGGTGTGAATGCCATTGTTGTCAAACCTCATGGACGTTCGGATGCNACGACCATCTATTATGCCTTTAANCAAGTTGATAAAATGNTNGATCAANATNTNGTAGAAAANTANACTGAANTNTTTAAGNANNANCAAAANTAATTNNTAAGTTNTNGAAATTAATATTATATTAGATAATNAAATTAGATAATAAAGAGGAAANAAACATGACTGAAGAAGAAATTTTTAACAAGATTGCTGACATGATTGCTGANAGATTTGAAATTGATCGTGATAAAATNACTAATGATTTAAACTTCCAAAATGACTTAGATGCTGATTCAATTGATTTTGTCGAATTNGTGATGGATTTGGAAGATACATTTGGTGCTGAAATTCCAGATGAAGATGCAGAAAAATTACAAACNGTTGGTGAAGCCGTANCTTATATAAAGNANCACCAAAACTAAAATTATNTTTAAGTTAAAAATTAAATTAAGAAAAAACTATCAATTCATGAAAAAAGATTATGAAATCGTTGAATTGGTAGTTTTTTTTATATATAATTAAGACATTAATTAAGAATCTAATTGAGTTTTAATATTAAACTCAAATAATAAGGCTGAGAGGAGAATGAACTTTGGAAAAGCAGAGTGATGTACTATTAGATATCGAACATTTACATACTGCATATCGCTTGCAAGGTAAATTCTATGANGCNGCTGATGATATTAATTTACGTTTAAAACGTGATGAGATTTTAGCAGTTGTAGGAGAATCCGGTTGCGGNAAAAGTACAATTGCATCTAGTATTATCGGCTTATATGATCAAAAGAATACCAAAGTCACTGGAGACATCTTATACAATGAACTTAACTTAGTAGGATTAAATGAAAAATTATTTAACCAAGTTCGTGGTAAAAGAATTGGAATGATTTTCCAGGATCCTTTAGCTTCGCTTAATCCCTTAATGCGTGTTGGTGATCAAGTTGCAGAAACTTTGTATTACCACACAGATATGAATGAAAAGCAAAGACATGATCGTGTAATTGAGCTCTTTAATCAAGTCGGGATGCCACGACCAGAAGAGATGTATTCGATGTATCCACATGAATTATCTGGTGGGTTAAGGCAACGTGTAGTAATTGCAATTGCAATTGCATGTAAACCTGAAATTATTATTGCTGATGAACCAACTACTGCGTTGGATGTTACCATTCAAGCACAAATCCTTGATTTATTGAAAGAAATNCAAAAGGAAACTCACTCAGGAATTATTTTGATTACCCACGATTTGGGAGTTGTAGCAGAAACTGCTGATCAAGTAGCAGTAATGTATGCAGGNCAAATTGTTGAAAAGGCTGATGTAAAGACNATTTTTTCTAATCCTTTACATCCTTATACTCGTTCTTTATTNCACTCCATGCCTCAAACAGATGAAAGTAATGAAGAACTGCATGTAATCCATGGCACTGTTCCTTCATTGAAGAACATGCCACGTACAGGTGATCGTTTTGCAAGTAGAATTCCATGGATTCCGGCTTCAGCACATGAAGATAATCCTACTGTTCANGAAGTAGAACCAAATCACTTTGTAAGATGTACTTGTTGGCAAGAATTTCATTTTGAAGATGAAAAGTAAAAAGGCGGAAATAGCGTATGGCTGAAGAAATAATTCAAATAAAAGATTTAAAAGTCCATTATCCTATCCGTTCTGGTTTTTGGAATCGGGTTACTGATTATGTACGAGCCGTTGATGGGATTAATTTATCTATTAAAGAAGGAGAAACCTACGGCTTAATTGGNGAATCCGGTTCAGGNAAATCAACTACTGGTAAGGCAATTGTTGGAGTTGAAAAGGTTACGAGTGGACAGATCNTATATAAAGGTGTAGATGTAACNAANGCAGCTAATAGAAAGAAATTGAACTATAACAANGATGTTCAAATGATCTTTCANGATTCAATGTCTTCTTTAAATCCTCGTAAACGAATTGAAGATATTATTGCNGAACCAATTAGAAACTTTGAAAATCTTACCACTGATGAAGAAAGAAANAGAGTTCAAGAATTATTAGATATTGTGGGGATGCCTAGTGATGCTATCTATAAATTTCCCCATGAGTTCTCTGGTGGTCAAAGACAAAGAATTGGGGTTGCACGTGCTGTAGCCACTAATCCTAAATTAATTGTGGCTGATGAACCAACTTCTGCTCTTGACTTATCAGTTCAGGCCCAAGTACTTAACTTTATGAAGCAAATTCAACAACAATATAATATTGCTTTCTTATTTATTTCACACGANTTAGGTGTAGTNAGACATATGTCAGAAGATATTGCGATCATGCACCGAGGACGGTTTGTTGAAATTGGTGATCGTGATCAAATTTATAATGATCCAATGCATATCTACACAAAGCGTTTATTATCNGCGATTCCTAGGGTAGATGTTGAACATNGAGAAGAACATAAAAANGAACGTCAAAGAGTAGAAAAAGAATTCTTAGAAAATCAAGATAAGTGGTATGACAAAGATGGTCGNGTACTTCCACTAAAGAAGGTTTCGGACCGTCACTATGTGGCTNTACCTGATGATTTACTACATGAAGAATTAAAGGAGGGAAANTAAAAAATGTGGAAGACAGTTTTACGTCGTATTTTAATTATGATCCCTCAGTTAATTATTTTGAGTATCCTTGTTTTCTTCTTGGCCAAGATGATGCCAGGGGATCCATTTACNGGAATGATTAATCCTAACTCTGATCCAAAAACGATNGCTCGTTTAAAACAAGAGTATGGTTTAAACGATCCGGTCTGGGTGCAATATGGCCGTTGGGTTGGTAATTTATTTCATGGTGANCTAGGTGAATCTTATATCCAAAAAGTACCAGTGGCTTCTTTAATTTGGGATCGTGCAGTTAATACATTCTGGTTGTCATTAGTTACCGTAATTATTACNTATGCGATTGCTATTCCNCTAGGAATTACTGCTGGTCGTCACCANGACGAATGGCAAGATCAAGCAATTCAAGTGTTTAACTATATTACTTTAGCTACTCCGGCNTTTGTATTCTATATTCTCGGTTTATATGTATTCGGNTTTGTTTTGGGCTGGTTCCCAGTATCTGGCTCAGTCTCAGATACNGCNTCNGGTTTCTTTGGNATNTTGGGTAGTAGGCTCTACCACATTATTTTACCGGCGATTCTTTGTGCTTTGATTACCACAACTGCTACAGTTCAATATTTAAGAACTGGAATTGTTGATAACAAGGTTGAAGATTATGTAAGAACTGCTCGTAGTAAAGGTGTACCNGATAAGGTTGTCTTTAATAAGCATATTTTAAGAAACTCATTTTTACCGATTGCTGCTTTCTTAGGTAATACAATTACTGGATTACTTTCTGGCTCAATGATTATTGAAACGGTATTTAGTTATCCTGGAATGGGTAAATTATTCTTAGATTCAATTGGTCAACGTGACTACACTACTTTAACTGCTTTAATCATGATTTTNGGTATTTTAACTCTGCTTGGAAACTTAATNTCNGATATTGTGATGAGTATTGTNGATCCAAGAATTAGAGTGCAATAGGAAGGAGAGAGAAAATGGCTGAAGAAAAGAAACAAGATAACCAAGCTGTTAAAGAAAATACTAAGCCAACTCTTCCTCCCTCTGGATTTAGAGTTGTAACAAGAGAAATATTACATGATCCAACTGCTATGGTTGCTTTGATNATTGTAATTTTAATCTTACTCTTTACCTTTGTCGGCTCATTATTCTTGAATAGTTCGCAAGTTACCCAAATTAATATTGCTGATGCCTACTATGGCTGGGGTGAAGCAGGNCATTTACTTGGTACTGATGATGGTGGACGTGATATCGTTCAATTATTAATTATGGGTGGTAGAAACTCGATTTTCATTGGGGTAGCTATTACNTTAATAACCGAATGTGTTGGNTTAGTAATTGGATTAGTAGCAGGATACTTTGGTGGAATTACNGATTCAATCATCATGAGAATTGTTGACTTTATTCAAATTTTGCCACAGATGCCAATTTTGATTGTTTTAGTAACTGTTATTCCTAACTACAATGCCTTTACCTTAGTATTATTAATTGCTATGTTTGGTTGGACCACTACCGTTAGGTATTATCGTTCATTTGTTTTATCACAAAGTGGACGTGAGTATGTTTTGGCNTCTAAAACATCCGGTTCTTCAAACCTACAAATTATGTTCCGNGAAGTTTTACCAAACATTACTTCAATGATTATTATTGATGTCGTTTTAACAATTGCTGGTAATATTGGTATTGAAACTACACTATCATTTATTGGATATGGTCTACCAGCCAACGTACCATCTTTAGGTAGTTTGATTGGATTTGCTAATGATCCNGTTAACGTTACTACACGACCATGGTTATGGTTGCCAGCAACGATCTTATTGTTAGCAATCTCATTGAGTATTAACTATGTTGGTCGTGCCTTACAAAGAGCATTTGATGCACGTCAACGTCAAAATTAAAAAAAATAAGGATTCAGNANNTNCTGAATCCTTATTTTTTTATCTATTTTGAAATTAAAATTAAAATATTTTAATAAACAAAACTTTTGATGTAAGGGGATTAAAGNNTANTAGATAAAGATTTNTNGCTNAATAATCACTTGATAATAAAATTAAAAAAATATAAGTAAAATTATTGAATTTTAAAAATTACGATGGTAANATTTAATTATANTAAATTTANTCCAGAATATTGGAGGAAGTAAAATGAAAAAAGCCAAATTATTCGGAAGTTTAACAGTTCTTACTGGTGTGGCTTTGACTTTAGCTGCTTGTGGTAACTCTAGTTCAAATGATGCTAACTCAGTAAAAAAGATGAAGGCGGCTGTACCTACAAAAACCGCTAAAAAAGGTGGNACTGTATCAGAGGCTATTGAAACTGATACTCCATTTACGGGAATCTTTTCAAATGAATTNTCAACTACTGCAGTTGATACTAGCGTAATGTCTCCNGCAAANGAANNNTTATTTGATNNTAATAATACTTANNAATATACNNATAANGGNCCNGCNACTATTNATATNNATAANGANGCNAAAACNGTNACNATNAATATNAAAAAGGGTGTTAAATGGTCNGATGGTAAGCAAGTAACTGCNAAAGATTATGAATATGCNTATGANATTATNGCTAACCCTGATACNGCTTCACAACGNTATACNGATAGTTTGGCTGATCTNGAAGGNCTTGAAGANTACCACGATGGTAANGCTAAGACAATTTCTGGAATTGAAATGCCTGATGGTGAAAATGGACAAAAGATTGTNCTTCANTTTAANGAAATGAAACCAGGGATGNAACAATCTGGNAATGGTTATATTTGGGAATNTGCTGTACCTTACCACTACTTAAANGATGTTCCATTTAAGAAANTNCAATCTTCTGANCAAATTAGAAAGAAGCCNNTATTCTTTGGTCCNTACAAAGTTTCNAAAGTAGTTCGTGGTCAATCAGTAACTTATGTNCCTAATAAATATTATTGGAGAGGAACACCTAAACTGGATAAGGTTAACTTGTCAGTTGTGAGTCCTAACTCTGCTAGTCAAGCAATTAAATCACACAAGTATGATATTGCNGATGTAGTAAATACGCAATGGGATCAAGTGAAGTCTACNAGTAACGTAAACTTTGTAAAACAAGTGCCACTTTCATATTCNTANNTNGGCTTTAANGTAGGTAAATGGGATGCCAAAGAAGGTAAAAATGTCATGGATCNTAAGGCCAAAATGAATAATAAGAATTTACGNCAAGCAATTGCTTATGGTATGAATATTGAACCAGTAACTAAGCGTTATACTAATGGTCTAGCCTTCCAAGTTCCTACTTTAATTCCTAAGCAATTTGGTGATTACTTCGATCCAAATGTTAAACCATACACTCANAATNTNAAGAAGGCTAATAANTTANTNGATGAAGCNGGTTANAAGAAGAANGGNAAATGGCGTACTCAACCNAATGGNAAGCCTTTAACTATTTATCTTGCAGCTAAAACTACAGATTTCGCTACTGGTAGTTCAGTTCAAGAACCAATTGTTCAAAATTATATTCAACAATGGAAGAAATTAGGCTTAAATGTTAAGTTAACTAATGGTCGTTTAATGGAAATGAACTCCTTCTACGACAAAGTTCAAAATGATTCTTCCTCAGTTGATATGTTNATGGGNTCTTGGTCTTTATCTTCAGANCCTTCACAAAATGATCTTTACGGNGAAAAGGCTCCATTTAATATGGAACGTTTCGTTACCGCTAAGAATACACAATTNTTAAATGATATGGACTCAGAAAAGGCATTTAACAACAAATATCGTGTTGATAAATTCCATGANTGGCAACAATATATGCATGATGAAGCATATGTATTACCAATGGTTAATGCCTACCAAGTAACTGCAGTTAACAATAAATTAACTGGTTACTCAACTAAGCCATCAGCTGCTAATAGTTTATGGTACAACATTGCTTACGCAAAATAGGCCATTAAATTTAATATTTATGAAAGTCATCTTTTTTCAAAGNTGGCTTTTTTCTTTACTTTTTTATAAGTCTAAAAATGGGTATAATTAATACATACATGAAAGGACAATTATATGGTATCAGTAGCTTTCAAAAAGAATTTAAAAGAAAAATATGGCATCAAATTTAATAATGAAGATTTATTAGAACGAGCCTTTACTCATTCATCTTATGCGAATGAACATCACGGCAAACATAATTATGAAAAATTAGAATTCCTGGGTGATGCAGTTTTGGAATTGGCTATTTCAGATTATCTATATCGCAATTACCCTGCGCTTAATGAAGGTCAACTAACACGCATGCGTTCAAATATTGTCCGTACTGAGGGTTTTTCTGAGTTTGCTAAGGAAGTTGGATTNCAAAAAGAAATTTATTTAGGTAATGGTGAGGAAAAATCTGGAGCGAGAAAGCGCAAGACTCTTTTAGAAGATGTCTTTGAAGCATTTAATGGAGCCTTATTTTTAGATCAAGGGATGCCAGCGGTGCAAAGTTTCTTAAAACAAACAGTCTATCCTCTGATTGATGAAGGGGACTTTGATGCATCACGTGATTACAAAACAGAGCTACAAGAAAAATTACAGGTAAATGGTGCAATTGATATTCAATATCAAGTGATTGCTGAAGATGAAAGTGTACCAACCTTCACAGTACAACTTTTGGTAAATAATAAAAAGGTTACTACTGGTACGGGACGAAACAAAAAAGCTGCAGAACAACAAGCTGCTGCAGCTGCATTAAAAAATAAAATTTAAGAATAGGTGAGAATGTGCCACTTAAGCAATTAATTTTGGATGGTTTTAAGTCATTTGCAGATAAAACAACAATCAATTTTGATACTGGGATTACTGGGATTGTTGGACCAAACGGAAGCGGAAAGAGTAATGTTACTGAAGCCATCCGCTGGGTAATGGGAGAAAGTTCCGCTAAATCACTTCGTGGTGAAAAAATGAAAGATGTCATTTTTGCTGGAAGCCAAAACCGNGGACCACTAAATCGTGCCCAAGTTAGTCTTATTTTTGATAATAAAAATCGAGAATTAAGTTTTAACAGTGATCAAGTAATTGTAACGCGACGTATTTTAAAATCAGGAGATAATGAATATTTGATTAANAATCAAACGGTAAGATTAAAGGATATTCGTGANCTTTTTATGGATGTNGGTTTGTCTCATGATAGTTTAGCGGTAATTTCTCAGGGACGAGTTGATCAAATTCTTAATTCTCACGCTCAAGAACGTCGTAATATTTTTGAAGAAGCAGCTGGNGTANTACATTTTAAACAACAAAAAGAGACGGCTTTAAAGCAGCTTGANCAAACTAATAACAACTTGATCAGAATTAATGATTTAGTTAAAGAGTTAAAAGATCGAGTAGAACCACTGCATGAACAAAGTTCTTTAGCTAAAGAATATCAATTTACTAAAGAAAAACTTGATAAGGATTTAAAACAATTACTGGCTTTAGAAATTGAAGATCTTGATCAGGAAAAACAAAAAGTAGCAGAAAAATCTAAGAAAAATCAAGCTTTGCTAAATAGACTAGATGATGAAGTTAATAAAAGTAAAAATAATCTAGAAAAATATCGCGAAGAATATGCGGGTTGGCATGAAAAAAAAGATCAACAACAAAAATCCTTATTAAATTTGACACAGGAAATTGCGCAACTTAATACTGATTTACAAATAAAAGAGCAATCCAGTCAGTATGATGAAGCAACCCGTAAGGAATATGAAGCCCAAAAAGCTGAACTTCAAAAACAAAAAACTAGTTTGGAACAACAACTCAATAACTTACAGACTGATTTGGCCAACGAAAAAGCAAAGTTAGCCAAATTAAACGATAAAAAACAAGAATTAACTAATGCATTAAAACAAGATCCTGCTCAATTAAATCAACAATTAGAAAATGTACGTGCGGAATACATTGATGTGTTACAAGCGCAGACATCTACTAATAATCAAATTGTTTATTTAAAGAATGAATTGGAAAGAAATCATCAAGCCAAACTTTCTAATTCAGATGTAGAAAAGGAACTTAAATCTGCGCAGTCTCTTTTAGCCGAATTGAAAGATCAGGGTAGTAAGTTAGTTGAGAAACGTCATGAATTAGAAGAAAAATTTGCTTTTCAAAAAAATAAGGTGGCTCAAGCGCAACAAGTTGAGGCGCAATTAGAACAAAAGATAAGAAGTACTGAAAGCAAAATAGCGCAATATCAGGCTCAATTAAATGGTCTGAAGCGATTGCAAGATCGTCATGAAGGTTATTATGCCGGGGTTAAGTATGTTTTAAATCAACAAGATAAATTAACAGGTGTAGTTGGCGTAATTGGCGAGTTAATTAGTTTCCCGGTTGAATTAGAGGCTGCTATTAGTACGGCCTTAGGCGCAGGAGTCCAAAATGTTGTTACTAAAACACGTGAAGATGCTCGTGATGCAATTAATTTATTAAAAAATAATCATGCGGGACGAGCTACCTTTTTGCCTTTGGATGGAGTAAGACAAAATTCAATGGCTAATTCAACTTTAACTACTTTAAAATCAATTGATGGTTTTATTGGAGTGGCGGCAGATCTAGTTTCAACCAAGTCAGATCAGGACATTTCAAAAGCAATTAATTATTTATTGGGTAATGTTTTAGTCGCCCAAGATATGAGTACGGCTTTAAGGATTCAAAATCGTACTGGTCATTTTTATCGAATTGTAACTTTAGAAGGAGATATTATTAGTCCTGGGGGAAGTATGACAGGTGGGGCACGTAATCGGCGTACCAATTCTCCGCTTCAAACTAATAGTGAAATTCAAAAAATTCAAACTAATATTTCATCTTTACAAGAACTATTAACTATTGATAAGTCTAAATTAAAGAAGTTAAAAACCACTTCAACTACTGATACTGATACTTTCACAGAATTACAAAATAACTTACAAAAAGTTAATCAACAAATTAATGAACAAGCTATTAGATATCAAAGTCAGGAACAAGAACTTCGTCGCTTAGAAAAAGTTAAAAATGTTCAAGATGCTGAGCAAAAAGCAAAAATCTTAGAAGCCGAAAATTTGAATAAGCAACTATCTGAAGAGAAGCAGAAGCAAGTTGAATTAGGACAAAAAGCAAACTCTCTTAAAGCAAAAATGGATCAACTTAAAGAAACACTAGCTGATCTAGATGAAGCTTATGCCAAAATTCAAGCACAACTTAGCAATTTAAATTCTGAAATTGCGGTTGTGAAAAATCAAACTGCTAATTTACAAAGTCAGAAAGTACAAAATAAACAATCAAGAGAGAATACTAATAAACAAATTGGTGATTTAGACAATAAGATAGCTGCTTTAGCAGAAGCTGGTAATAGTGGGAAAACTACTGCTGAAATTAATGAGGAAATAAAACAGTTAACTTTGCAAAAAGAGCAATTAACGACTGAGTTAGCTGAGGCTAATAAGTTTTTAGGAAAACAAGAAGCCAAAATTAATCAATTAGAGTCTCTTTCAAATAGAAATTATGATTTACGCAAAGACGCGGCTCAAGAGCAAGAACAATATTCGGTTGAATTGAGTAAACTAACGGGACAAATTGATCAACGATTAACTGAATTACGTGAAGAATATTCATTAACGTTTGAAGCTGCCCTAGATCTTTGTGGTCAAGCCAATACGCCCGAATATCGTGATCAACTACAACGAGCAGTTAAATTAAATAGAATGTCACTTGATGATATTGGACCAGTCAATATGAGTTCAATTGAAGAATATGAAGACGTTAAAACACGTTATGACTTTCTCAATAATCAACAAAATGATTTGCTTAAGGCGCGCCAAGATATTGAAGAATCTATGGCAGCTCTAGATGAAACTGTAAAGACAAGATTTAGTGATACTTTTAATAGAATAGAAGAAAAATTTGAAAAGATTTTCCCATTAATGTTTGGTGGTGGTCATGCAAAACTCGTTTTGACTGAGCCAGAGGATCTATTAAATACTGGAGTAGATATTATTGCCCAGCCACCTGGTAAAAAATTACAAGGTTTAGGCTTACTTTCCGGTGGTGAAAGAGCATTAACGGCAATAACTTTGTTATTTGCTATCTTAGAAGTAAATCCAACGCCATTTTGTATCTTAGATGAGGTAGAGGCAGCTTTAGATGATGCAAATGTATCTCGTTTTGCTAAATTCTTAAGCCGCTATAATTCTTCAACTCAATTTATTGTCATTACTCATAGACGGGGCACTATGGAACAGGCGGATCAGCTCTATGGAGTAGTAATGCAAGAATCTGGAGTATCACAAATTTTGTCGGTATCATTAAAAGAAATAAAAGATGAGGTGAAATAATGGGATTATTCGATCGTATAAAAAAATCTTTATTTAATAAAAAAGATAAAGATACAGAAGAAGAATCTAAAAATGAAACTTCCTTGGCGGAAAGGGAAACTAAGATTGAAGATAACTCGATTGAAAACAGTCAAGGGGCTCAAACCAAAAATGAAGATATAGAAGATATTGAAGTCCCTAAGTTAACTCCTGCTATTGAAGAAGAAACAGAAAAAGCCAGTGAAACAGAAGCTTCTGAGCATGAAGGTGAAGCTCCAACTGAAGAAAAAAGTGAAGAAGTAACAGACACTTCTGACACACTAGGTAAAGTTGAAACGCAGTCCAATGCTCAAGAAAGTAAAAAGGAAGCAACTAGTGAAACTATAACTGCAGAAGTTGAAGAAAATTCACCAAGTAGTGAAGAAAGTGAAACTAGTAGTGATAAGCTTGAAAGTGCTGCAGAAACAAGCGAAACTATCACTACCTCGACTGAATCTGAGATAGAAGAAAATATAGTTGACACTAGTGAGGATGAAAAAAACGAACCAGAAGAAAAAGAGGTAGGAGAAGAGACTGAAGAAGCAGACCAGGAAAAGTATGATAAAGGTCTTGAAAAAACTAACCGTACTTTTGGTGAAAGATTAAATGCTTTCTTCGCAAAATTCAGAAGTGTTGATGAAGATTTCTTTGACGATCTTGAAGATCTACTAATTGAATCAGATGTTGGTTATGAAACTGCCATGCAATTAACTGATTCCTTACGTGATGAAGCAAAATTACAAAAGGCTAAAAGTCACGATGAATTAAAACAAGTGGTTGTTGAAAAATTAGTTGAAATTTATGATCAAGGTGAAAATAATAAAGATTCAGCCTTAACTTATGATCCAGATGCAAAACCAAATGTTTATCTTTTTGTCGGTGTTAATGGCGCAGGTAAAACTACAACCATTGGTAAATTAGCTAAAAGATTAAAAGATGCTGGCAAATCAGTAATGATGGTTGCTGGTGATACATTTAGAGCAGGTGCCGTTGAACAATTAGTTGAATGGGGCAAGCGTGACGGTGTTGAAGTAATCACTGGAAAAGAAAATGCTGATCCTGCTTCAGTAGTGTATGATGGAGTAAGTAAAGCTAAAGAACAAGGGATTGATTACTTATTAGTTGATACTGCTGGTCGTTTGCAAAATAAAGTTAACTTAATGAATGAGCTTGATAAAATTGAACGAACAATCAAGAAGATTTTACCTGATCAACCAAATGAAGTTTTATTAGTGTTAGATGGCTCAACCGGACAAAACGCCTTGTTACAAGCCAAGGACTTTAATAAGACTACCGAATTGACAGGTCTTGTTCTAACCAAACTTGATGGTTCATCTAAGGGTGGAGTAGTTATTGCCATTAGAAATGAAATGAACTTACCAGTAAAGCTTGTTGGTCTAGGAGAAAAAGTTGATGACTTGGCTGATTTTGATGCTGAGAAATTTGCAATTGGCTTATTCCAAGGTTTGATTTAAGTGTTTTAAGGAGAAAATTTATGAGTAAATTAAGTGCATGTACCACAATTTTAGTAGGAAAAAAGGCATCAATTGACGGATCAACTATGATTGCCCGTAATGATGATACTTTCCGCCCAATTACCCCACAACGTTTTATCATTGAACCCGCCGTTAAAGGCGAAAAGGGACGCAAAATTAAATCATGGCTTAATAAGTTCCAAATGGAATTACCTGAAAATGCGCAACGTGTACCAGCTGTGCCTAATGTAGATTACAAGACTCAAGGGTACTATGATGAAAGTGGTATTAATGAAGAAAATGTCGCTATGTCATGTACTGAGTCTACTTATGGTAACGAAAGAACTTTAGCTTTTGATCCATTAGTAAAAGATGGTCTTGATGAAGATTGTATGCAAACTGTAGTTTTACCATATATTCATTCTGCTCGTGATGGGGTGCAATACCTTGGTAAATTAATTGCTAAATATGGTTCTCCAGCAGGAAATTCCGTTTTATTTAGTGATAAAGATGAAGTTTGGTACATGGAAATTGTTACTGGTCACCACTGGGTTGCACAACGTATTCCAGATGATTGTTATGCAGCAACTGGTAACCGTGTGGCAATTCAACAAGTTGACTTTAACGATCCTGATAACTTTATGTGGTCAGAAGGAATTCAAGAATTTGTTGAAGAACATGATTTAAATCCTGATCACGAAGGTTGGAATTTCCGTCACATTTTTGGTACTTACACTGAACAAGATCGTCACTACAATACTAGTCGTCAATGGTACATTCAAAAGTACTTTAACCCTGATATTGAACAAGATCCTGAAGATGGAGATATTCCATTTATTCGTCGTGCTAACAAGAAAATTACCCGTGAAGATATTGAATATCTTTTAGGTTCTCACTATCAAGATACGCCATATGATCCATATGGAAAGGGAACAGAAGAAGAAAAGCACCGCTATCGTCCAATTGGTTTGAACAGAACCCAAAACTCACATATTTTACAAAT
>JAAVAW010000025.1 GCA_014803905.1 Lactobacillus sp.
TGGATTGTACGCAACTATGGGTTATGGTTCACCTGCATCATTAGCAGCTGCCACTGTATATCCAGATCGTGAAGTATGGCAATTAGTTGGTGATGGTGGTTTTGCTATGATGAACCAAGAATTGCTTACTCAAGCTCGTTACAATATGCATGTTTTAAATGTAGTATTTACTAATGAAACTTTGGGTTACATTCAAGCTGAACAAGAAGATGAATCCCACCAACCATTATCAGGGGTTTTACTTCCAGATAATGACTGGGCCAAGGCTGCAGAAGGTATGAATGTTAAAGGCGTAACTGTTCGTACTAAGAAGGAATTTGAAGATGCAGTTAAGGAATTCAAGAAGATGGATGGACCAATGTTAATTGATGTTAAGTTCACTCATGATATGCCTTACTCATCTGAATTAAATACTTTGGATGATCCAGAATTTGTTCAAAAGTATCAAGCACAAGCATTGAAACCATTTAGTTACTTTGCTGAAAAGTATGGTGTTGATCTTGATGCTGAAACTGGTGCATCGCAACATGAAGAAAAGGATGAAAAAGAAGAAACCGTTGATACTTCTAGTGGTGCTTCAAGACATTAAGGGATTACAAACAATAAGCTATTAATTAAAAAGTCTGTCTCTTGAATTGAGATGGACTTTTTATTATGATTAGTAATCACTAAAAGTAAGTAAAAGGGTAATAAATTTTTCAAAAAACGTTTATACTATATAACTAGAGATATTTAGATTATGGAGGCGCAATTATGCAACAATTTGGTGTTATTGGTCTTTCAGTTATGGGAAAGAACCTAGCTCTTAATGCAAAGAATCATGGCTTTTCTGTTGCAGGCTATTCAATTGATAAACCTGAAGTAGATGCTTTAGCAAAATATGAAGATAAAGATCTTAAACCTACTTATACTTTAGAAGACTTTGTAAATTCATTGGAACGTCCACGTAAAATTTTGGTACAAATTATGGCTGGTGCTCCAGTGGATGAAGTTATTCAACGATTAATTCCTTTACTTGATAAAGGTGACATCATTATTGATGGTGGTAACTCAAACTTCCATGATACTGTTCGTCGTTCTCGTGAACTTGAAGCAAAAGGAATTCACTTCTTTGGTATGGGAGTTTCTGGTGGTGAAGAAGGTGCACTTAATGGTCCAGCTTTAATGCCAGGTGGAGATGAAAAAGCTTACGAGGAAGTTGCTCCAATTTTAGAGGCTATGGCTGCTAAGACTCCAAGTGGTCAACCTTGTGTTGGTTATATTGGACCAGAAGGCAGTGGTCACTATGTAAAGATGGTTCACAACGGTATTGAATATGGTATCATGCAAATTATTTGTGAAGTATATGATATTTTACGTACCATTGGTGGATATTCTAATGAAGAAATGAGTGACATTTTTGCTAAGTGGGATGAAAGTGCACTTAAGAGCTACTTAATTGAAATTACTGCTAAGGTATTAAAACAAAAGGATGACTTAACTCCTGATTACGTAGTTGACCACATCTTAAATGAAGCATCTTACAAGGGAACTGGTAACTGGATGCTTGAAGATGCAATTAAGTTAGGTGTTCCAATTACTGTAATTGCTGAAGCAGTTATGGCTCGTTTTATGTCAAAAGCTACTTTTAGAGATGATCCTGAACCAACTGTTACTCCAAAAAAGGCTCCTAAAGATTTAGTTGAAAAATTAGGTAAAGCTTTATATTTAGCAACTGCAGTTTCTTATGCTCAAGGTTTTGAACAAATGACTGCTGCTGCTAATGCTTACAATTGGGGTCTTCACTATGATACCATTGCTCAAAATTGGGAAGCTGGTTGTATCATTCGCTCAGAAATGTTGCAAGATATTAAGTCGGCATATCGGGCTGATAGTAACTTACAAAATCTTTTCAAAGCTCCATTCTTTGATAAGGTTAAAAAGGATAATATTGGTGCATTACGTGACATTATCAAATTAGCTACTGATGCTGGAATTCCAACACCAACTTTAAGTGCTGCTTTGAATTACTTGGAATCAATCTTTAATCCAAACTTGCCACAGAACTTACTTCAAGCTCAACGTGATTACTTTGGTGCTCACACTTACCAAAGAAATGATCGTCCGGGAACTTTCCATACTGAATGGTATGAAGAAAAATAATTGTTTCATGTGAAACGAAAAATAAAAGACTCATAGAATTTTCTATGAGTCTTTTATTTTGGCTTATAATATGAAAGGAACAAAAATAGTTATAGAAGTTATGGATTAAGTTATGAAAAAAACACTTACAGCTGTATATTGGAGACTTATTTTTCAATCAATTATCGTAGGAGCATTAGTTGGTACGGTAATTGGTGCATTTCGGTGGGGGTTAGACTTTGTCACTAATTGGTGGTTAAAAGTCTTCTCTAACGCACATGAAGATTCTTTTTGGTTTGTAGTAATTATTATCGGTTTTATTTTAATTAGTTTAATTTCCGGATTATTAGTGAAAAGACATCCTCATGTTGGTGGATCTGGTATTCCAGAAGTGAAGCTAGAACTTGCAGGAAAATTATCATTAAATTGGTGGCCTACTTTATGGCGTAAATTTATTGGTGGAATTTTAACTATTGGTTCAGGACTTTTTCTAGGACCAGAAGGTCCCTCACTGCAAATGGGAGCAATGGTTGGAAAAGGTGTAGCACAAGGAGTTAAGCAGTCAAAAACTAATACAAGAGTGTTACTAGCTAGTGGGAGTGCTAGTGGCTTAGCGGCCGCCTTTGGTGCACCATTAGCAGGAAGTATGTTTATTTTAGAAGCAGTTTTTCGCGACTTTGCACCAAGAGTTTGGATGACTTCACTAGCAGGTGCAATTGCAGCTAACTTTGTGGTATCGAATATGTTCGGCCAGCATGTTGCACTCCCATTGCACTATGATCATATGTTACCCTTGAATCTATATTGGCATTTGGTAATTTTGGGACTTTTAATTGGACTTTTAGGTCATTTATATAAAGT
The DNA here is from genome assembly GCA_014803905.1 of Lactobacillus sp. Classification (GTDB taxonomy): domain Bacteria; phylum Bacillota; class Bacilli; order Lactobacillales; family Lactobacillaceae; genus Lactobacillus. The sequence continues at coordinate 2,983 of JAAVAW010000025.1, forward strand.
TGGTTTATTTAATGTTAAAAAAGTTTATGCAAAAATTACTTTTTTACCATCATGGCTTTATAGTTTAATTCCATTAGCAATTTTGATTCCCATTGCTTATTATCTACCGAATATTACTGGTTCAGGTAGCCGTCTTATTCTTTCATTAAATAAATTGGTTAGTCCTTTGGGTTGGACAGTAGTTGGGATGCTGGTAGTTTACTATTTAATTAGACTAGTTTTCTCAATTGTTTCTTATGATTCAGGTGTTCCAAGTGGAGTGTTCTTACCNGTCCTAACTNTNGGNGCNGTGATTGGTGCGACTTATGGTGCTTTGATGGCCCAATTAGGATTATTNCCAGAACGTTATATCATTAATCTAATTATTTTTTCTTTGGCAGGAGCATTTGCNTCAGTAATTCANGCGCCATTTACGGCCATTTTATTAATTGTTGAAATGGTGGGCTCNATTTTTCAATTAATGCCATTAGCAGTTGTAGCCTTTATTGCATTGCTAGTTGATGACTTTCTAGGTGGGCATCCAATNTATGACCAATTGGCCAATGCTATGGNAAAAACTAATTCTTATCATGACGAAAGAACTGGACGNCAAGATCAAATTACTTTACCTGTCTATGAAGANAGTAAGTTAGTAGGNAAAAAGATTGCTGAAATTAAGTGGCCTGAAAACACCTTNGTTCGAATGATTAGACGTAATAGTGAAGATTTAATTCCAGTAGGAAATACTATCATNCAAGCAGGTGACATGTTGGTGATTGAAGTAGATGANGGAGAACGTGGCAAAGTTTATAANGCAATGAANNAANTGCANGGCGTTGAATTAGANGGATAATTAAAAATAAAGTTTTAAAATTTNCTAAAAAGTGTTATAAATAATNCGTTCAGGNAATGCNCATATAANCATTNCANAANGCTAACAAAATTTTATTTATATGAGAGGGGATTAGATGCAAGCATTTCTATCATCTATCCAAAGTGTAGTCGTTATTGTTTTGATTATGCTTTTGGGATACATTCTTNGAAAACAAGGATGGCTCGCAGATTCATTTGGNGGNAACGTTTCTAAGTTAATTACTCAAATTGCCTTGCCNGCNTCCATTTTTATGTCTGTGCAAAACAACTTAACTAGAGGCAAGTTGTTTAACTTATTTGCAGGTTTACTATTACCATTTATTGGAGTAGTTATTTCCTATATTGTTGCCTTTATTTTAGTTAAAGTTCTTAAGGTTAAGGTTGGTCGTCGTGGGGTATTCATTAACACCATCGCTAACGCCAACACAATCTTTATTGGAATGCCTTTGAACTTAGCACTTTTTGGTAGTGCAGCAACTTCATACTTCTTAATCTACTACATCATCAATACCGTTTCTACTTGGGCATTTGGTGTGTTCTTGATTAAGAATGACGATCCAACTTTAGTTAAAGCTGAAAAGCAACATAACAAGATTAACTGGAGAAAGATCTTACCAATGCCATTGGTTGGTTTCTTTGTGGCAGTTATCTGGNTATTAACTGGAATNCAATTACCTAAATTCTTAGGAGATACCTTTAACTACGTTGGTAACTTGGTAACACCATTATCATTAATTTATATTGGTATTGTTTTGGCCAATGCTGGTCTTAAGAGTATCCACTTTGACAAAGATACTATCTTTGCTTTACTTGGACGTTTCATTTTAGCTCCAGTAGTAATGATCTTATTAGTTAAATGGTTTGGACCTTCAGTACTTCACTTAGATATTGCAAGCTTAATGGGTAAGACNTTNATCGTTCAATCTGCTACTCCAGCACTTGCCGTTCTTCCAATCTTNGCTGGTGAAGCACATGGTGATGTTGANTACGCAACAAACGTTGTTGTTTTGAGTACTTTGCTNTTCATCATCGTTGTTCCAGTTCTAATGCTTATTATTGGCTAATTAGATATAAAAATANGGCTTCAAATGAAGCCTTATTTTTTTTGCNTTAAGTGTTGAGGGAAATTAAAATTTGAATTTTTGGGATTAGTGTATAAAAATAGAGAGTCAAAGACTCTCTATTCACCCTATTTACGTAAAAGCTTATTAAGCTCGTGCAGAATTTCACGTACGAGTAATAAAAACAAGATAATATAAGCTTCCATGGGAACACCTCCCATCTGCACAAAGAATGAAGATTTGGTAAGATCTTCGCGTGCAATTATTAGTTTNCCATGTTACAATAAACATATAAAACAAGATAATATAAGGCGTGCGTAATGTCCTTTGGTGGTTCTTAGGACGAGCAAGGTCTTGCAGGGACGGTCGAATGACCGTCTTTTTTGTATAAAAGGNTAATTAGNTATAAAAATAAGGCTTCAAATGAAGCCTTATTTTTTTTGCGTTAAAATGTCCCATAATACTTCTTCTTTTGAAGTNAGNATATGATTTTTTCTCATTGCCGCCGCAAAAATAAATTCTGGTTGTTCTTTGTCTAANAGTGGAATTGAAACTACATTGTCTTTTTCATTCAAGGATAAGGTAGTAATAAAAGAAACACCNAAATTTTTGGCAACTAATGATTTAATGACAGCCACATCGGGACTACGATAAATTGTATTCAGGGTAAGATGNTTTTGATGGGCAAGNTTTTCTAAAGCCTGTGTATGAATATAGTCTTGNGTCATCCCAATGAAGTTTTCTTTGGCNAAGTCTTTAAAATAGATACCGTCTTTTTTGGCGAAGGGATGATTTTTTGAAACAATGACTTCCATTGGGTAGCGATCAATTACATGAATTTTAATGATTGGTTCAACATCTAAAGAGGNAAGACCGAGTAAGGTAAGATTAATTTCACCTTCTACTAGCATTTTACGTAAATCATTAGAGCCACGTTCAACTACATTTAAGCGTGGTAAAATTCCTTTCGCAAATAAAGTAGGAGCAATAGTAGGTAAATAGTTACGGCCAATAATTGGTGGTAAACCAAATAAGATATCNGGACTAGGTTGAGCCTTAACTTCTGCTTCGGCAACTGAAACTTCATTTAAAATTGCTTGTGCGTGTTCATCAAATTGCTGCCCTAAACTAGTAATAATAATACTTTTATGTGATTGATCCCGAATAATAAATTGNCCACCGAATTTCTTNTCTAAACGTTTAATGGCGGCAGTGATAGTTGGTTGACTAACATTAAATTTTTCAGCTGTTTTAGTATAACTTTTTAAATTTACTAGAGCATGAAAGTATCTTAAATCCTGAATATTCATATTAGTCCTCCTCATATAAATAAAAGTTTAGGATAGCGTTATCTTTGACTATAATTTTTTCATCGGGCTATACTAACTTATGATACAAGAAAAAAGTTAGAATTACCAAGGCTAGGGAGGCAATATAATGAGTAATGCATGGTCAATTTTAAACAATCCTTTTAAAAATAAGGGTACTGCATTTACTAATGAAGAAAGAAAGANACTTGGCTTAGTTGGTACTTTACCAGTTGAAGTTGAAACTATTGAACAACAAGCTAAGCGTGTATATGACGAATACAAGAATCGTCCAGAAGGCTTGCAACAACGTCAATATTTAATGGAAGTTTTTGATACTAACCGTACTTTGTTCTANTATGTGATGCAACACCACATTGAAGAATTAATGCCAATTATTTACGATCCAATCATTGCACCTGCAATTGAAAAATACAGTGAAATTTTCCAAAGACCTCAAGAAGCAGCCTTTTTATCAATTGATAACGAAGATGATATTAAGGAAAGCTTGAAGAATGCAGCTGCTGGTCGTAACGTTAAATTAATTGTTGCNACTGATGCAGAAGGTATNTTAGGTATNGGTGACTGGGGTACTAACGGTGTCAANATTGCTATTGGTAAGTTAATGGTTTATACTGCNGCAGCTGGAATTGATCCTAGCGAAGTATTACCAGTTTCTTTAGATGTCGGTACTAATAACGAAACTTTATTGAACGATCCATTATACTTAGGTTTGAGAAAGAAACGTGTTTACGGTGATAAGTACTACCACTTCGTAGATTCATTTGTTGCAGCAGCACGTGAAGTATTCCCAGATGTTTACTTACACTTTGAAGACTTTGGTCGTGATAACGCTACTAAGATCTTAAAGCAATACCAAGACAAGATTCCTGTCTTTAANGATGATGTTCAAGGTACTGGTATTGTATGTTTAGCTGGTGTACTTGGTGCNTTAAANATTTCTAAGCAAAAATTCACTGATCAAGTATTCTTAACTTACGGTGCTGGTACTGCTGGTATGGGTATTGCTAACATGATGTACCGTGAAATGCGTATGGAAGGTTTAAGTGAAGAAGAAGCTAAGAAGCACTTCTACTTAGTAGATAAGCAAGGT
>JAAVAW010000026.1 GCA_014803905.1 Lactobacillus sp.
AAATGGACTTATCTTTCATACTGATCAAGGCTGGCAATATCAACATCCAGCTTTTCAAAATTGGCTTAAAAATCATGGTATTGAACAATCAATGTCTAGAAAAGGAAATTCATTAGATGATGGATTAATGGAAGGATTCTTTGGTATCTTAAAACGAGAAATGTTCTATGGTTTTGAAAAAACATTTAAGAATTTAGATGAGCTTGAAAAAGCAATCAAAGAATATATTTATTACTACAATAACAAAAGAATCAAGAGCACAATAAAAAACCATACTCCGATTCAATATCGAAATATGGTTTTAAATCAACTAGCTTAATAATATGTCCTAATTTTGGGGTTCATATCAAATTCATCGTCTTTTTTATTCATGATAAAGTCTTTTAACATTATTCACATCACTTGGTTGAATTGTATAAAAAGATCCTTGTGGGTACATAACTGAAATACCATTTTGGTGATCTAAGCCAATGGCGTGACCTAATTCGTGTTCGACAGTATTAATAATACGATCATTACTATAGTTATAGGCTGGATTTAATAAATAATATGAATTGAGTTTAACAGTTGCATGAAGTAAATAACCGGTTAAAGAGTTATATTCAGTATCTGTTAGCCCGGCAGCATTAGTATCCGAGTCATCCATAGTTTCAATTATTATTTGTGCCTCTTTTTTCGTATTAGTTAATTTAAAATCAAAAGCACCTGTATTGTTCCAAGTTTTTATTCCTGTGATAGTTGCGTTATAGAGTGTCTGATTTTTAAGATCAATGTAAACACTGGCTTCAGGCTTTTCAAAGGTATGGCCTTTTTCTTGGGGTTCATCATCGTTAAGTTGATTAAATTTATTAGGATTGAAAACCTGTTCGACTCTACTAGATAAGTAAGGAAGAATATTAGTAGTGCCAAAAGTTTGCTTCAAATAAGGACGAGAACGTAGGTAAAGTAAATTACCAGCAAGAAAAATAATGCCTAGAATTATTAAGTTACGAATAAATTTTTTCATTATATCCTCGAACTACATTATATTTAGAGTTTATTATAATCCTAATAAACGAAAAGACGAATAAAGATAACTTATTTGACTAAAAATTAAGAATATTAAGGAAAAGGCAATTTATTTATGAAAATAACCGATTATGATAAAATATTATGCAACAATTGCTAGATTACAGATTTAGGTGATATAGATGACTAAAGAATCGCAACAAGAATTAGAACAAAAACACCTTGATGAAGTTATGGACAAAATCAAGGCAAAAGAAAAATCACTTGATAAAACAATTGATTCCGCCCAAGGTGAGGCACGTAATTTAAACTTTCATTATTTAGATGATGTGAGACTAGATTATGATGATTATTCTACTTCAATGGAGACTGCTTTAACAATTCAACAACAGCAACAAATGTTGAAGGAGCGTGAGCATGCTTGGCAACAATCTACAAAACAATTAGATACTTTACAACGATTAGAAAAAAGTCCTTATTTTGCCCGCGTAGATTTTCAAGAAGAAGGCGAAACAAAACCGGAAACAATTTATATTGGTTTAGGCTCTTTTGCAGATGATCAAGAGCATTTTTTAGTTTATGATTGGCGAGCACCAATTTCTTCTATTTACTATGATGGTAAATTGGGTAAAGTTACTTATAATGCACCTGATGGTGAACGTAGTGTAGATATGACTAAGAAGCGTCAGTTCATTATCAAGGATGGAAAAATTGAAAATATGTTTGATACCAATGAATCAATTGGCGATCAAATGTTAATGAATGTGTTGAATGAGAAGTCATCAACTCAGATGAAGTCAATTGTAACTACTATTCAACGTGAACAAAATAAAATAATCCGTAATACAAGTGCAGATTTACTTTTTGTTCAAGGTGCAGCCGGATCAGGAAAAACTAGCGCAATTATGCAGCGGGTTGCTTATTTACTTTACCGCTATCGTGGTAATTTAAATTCTGGTCAAGTAATCATGTTTAGTCCTAACCAGTTGTTTAATGACTATGTTAAGAATGTTTTACCCGAAATGGGTGAACAAAATATGGTTCAGATGACTTATTGGCAATTTGCTTCTCGTCGTGTCCCAGGAATGAAAGTCGAGAATCTTTTTGAACAATTTGAAGATGAAAAGCAAGATGACAAAGTAGTTAATTTTGAAAATTCGCTGGATTTCTTTAATGCAGTTACGCGTTATGCTAAGCATTTGAATAAGAGTGGGATGCTCTTTAAGAATATTTACTTTAAGTCAAAGAAGAAACCATTTTTTGATAAAGAGAAAATCAAGGAAATATACTATAGTTTTAATGAAAACTATAATTTACGCAATAGAATTGATGCTACACAAGAACAATTAATTACTGACTTAAACCATCGAATTAGTTCAGAAACTAGAAAAGCTTGGGTAAGTAAAACAATTGAATCTTTAGATCCACAACAATTACAAGCACTGTATGATCGTCCTGACCAAGAATTCGAATCTGGCGAAAAAGAAGAAAAATTCTTAGCTAAAAAGATAGTAACTAAAGAATTAAAACAAGTAGCTAAAAAGATTAATCACCACCGCTTCTTAAACATCCGTGGTCAATATCTTGCTTTCTTACGTGCTGTCCCTAAGATAGTTGATTTAGCTAAATGGAATATTAGTGAAAGTGAATGGGAAGACCATATTGAACAAGTTAAAGAACGCTTACGTAATCACAAGATTAAGATGAGCGATATAACTCCATATCTTTATCTTTATGATTTGATGACTGGACGTCGAACTGATTATACAATGCGTTATGCCTTTATTGATGAAATTCAAGATTATACGCCATTCCAATTAGCCTATTTGAAGTATAATTTCCCGAAGGCTAAATTCACTATGCTAGGTGATTTAAATCAAGCAATCTTTACTAAGGATGCAAGTAAGAATTTGCTGAGCCAGATTTCTAAATTATTTGATCCTGAAAAAACTGATGTAGTGCAATTGACTAGATCATATCGTTCTACTAAGGAAATTACCGATTTTACTAAACAGATTTTACGTCAAGGTGAAAAAATTGAAGCCTTTGATCGTAAAGGACCAAAACCGGCCTTTTATAAACGTGATAGCGTAGAAAAAGAATACAAGGCATTAGAAGATATTTTGACAGAAAATGATGACCAAAACCTAACGACGGCAATTATTACAAAGACCTTAGCGGAAGCCAAACAGGTAGCTCAGGTATTAAAAGAAAGAAACATTAAAGCTACCCTAATTGGGTCTGCTAACCAACGTTTAGTAGAGGGAACACTAGTAATTCCATCTTATTTAGCTAAAGGATTAGAATTTGATGCGGTAGTTGCTTGGGATGTTTCTGATGAACAATATCATGAACTAGATGAAACTCAATTACTTTACACAATTACCTCACGTGCAATGTATAAATTGGACCTCACTTATATAGGAAGAAAAAGTTCAATATTAGATTCAATAAAAGAACAAACTTATGTAAATAAATAATAAAAAGGCTTGAAATAATTATTTCAAGCCTTTTTTGCTTAGTTATAATTATTTTGTTATCAAAAACTGGGCAAAAAATACTAACCCTTTAATAAGAAAAATAGTATAATAACTCAAGTAAGCAATTAATATATTGAATTTATATTAAATTACGTTATTTTTATATTTCTTAAAAAATAGTATATATTCTTAATTTTTTGAGTATAATATTAAAGTGTTAGTTGAATAACAAGTGTTATTTAGCTTGGCTTAAATTAATAAGGCCAAGTTTTTAATTACTTTATTAAATAACTAAAGTTATTGACCATGACTTGAAAATGGGGGATTGAGTCCAATGGGGAAAAAGAGAAAAAATAGAAAAGAAAATAAAAAGTTACAAGCGGGCAAAAAATATGCTGATCCATATGAATTAAAAGGTGAAGAAAATACTTCATACTTAAAGGAAATAGCTGGATTAACTGCTTTAATGGGTGGTGTAACTGCTGGGGCTGCATTCATGCCTAACGGAGCTACACGTGTAGCAGCTGCTTCAGTTGATACAAGATCACAAATTGTTGGTTCAGTTGCTGAATCAGCAGGACATTCTGGCCAAACTACTAATAGTAAATCAGATGAAAATAACTTTAGTGTAAGTGCATCACAAAAACTTAGTCAATCTACTAGTCGATTTATTTCACATAGTGCTTCTTTGTCGTTGAGTCAATCAGGAAGTGTCTCTCTTTCTCAATCATTAAGTCAATCAATAAGCCAATCTGAAAGTCTTCTAAGCTCATTAAGTCTTTCTAAAAAACAAAAGGACAATAAAGGTCGAGCAGTAGTAAGAAAGAGATTCGCAGTTGCTCGTGATAACTCTCAATTACTTGCGCAAGATAGTAATAACAGTAATTTAGCTTCATTATCTGAAAGTACTTCTACTCCACAATCATTATCTACTTCTCAACAATCATTATCTACTTCAATCCAACAATCTTTATCAGATGCAATAAATAATTCGCAAAGTCTTTTAGATACTATTGGCGATGCAGCAGGATTAGTACTTTTAAATACTAATGGGATCCAAATTACCAATAATACTAATTCTTTACAAGAGAACAAAACAGTTAAAACTAAAATTTTAGCTACTCAAGATGACAACAATAACATTCCTGAAGGCTTTCCCACTGATCCAACTGTAGGTTTACAGTATTATGAAGGAGTTGTTCCTACCCCTCAAGGACAATACTTTTATATTACTGTAACGTCAGGTATATTACATAATGTTAAACAGGGACAAACCTTTACTGTTTCAATTGGTAAAGATGCAAACCTAGATCTTAATTACTCAGGAGGAACGCTTTCAAAGTATTTAAATGATCCAGGAGATTTTGATGCCGTAAATAATGGAGATGGGACTTATACATTTACGGCTAAAAAAGATTTTAGTGAAGCCGGATTTTCTTTGAGAGCATCAATGGCTTATGAGAAAGTTATTGATAAAGATACATCTATTTCTGTACCAGTTTCAATTACCAATAATGCTACGGAGGAAGTAACTAATCTTCCAGCCCAAACAGTAGAAATGACTCCTAACCCTAAAAATACTGAAGAAGCAACTCACCCTGATCTTTGGTATAAATCATACGGGTTAGATAGAAGTACAATGCAATTTAAGTGGGGGGTCTATGTCAACTTTAATGAAGAAGAAATGAAGAACATAGACGTTAGTGCATTATTTGATGGAAATCAAAAACTTTTAAAGAATACAATAACGGTTTATGCTCCATTATCAAAAAGTGAAATAGAGCAAGGAACACTTAATAATAATTTTGATGGGAGTGAATATAATTACGATTTAAGTAAATTAATACAGGATGGTTCAACCGATAATAGCTTAATTTTTAAGTCAGATAATATGTCTGATATAAATGGAACAAATTATTCAAAAACTCCTATTTATATTGTATTTAATACTCAGTTGGAAGAAGACGGTAAACCACTTCCACCTGATACAATTATTAAGATAATTGACTATAAAAGTACAATAACGTTAGATGGATCTGGTATAGCGGTTAAAACAATAACTAATATTCCGGTTGATAATGGTAATGGTACTGGAAATTTTGGTAATAACTCTCAATCTATATCTGCTTCTACAAGCGGTTCTTATAGTACTTCTTCGTCACAAAGCGTTTCTACAATTGAGTCTCGTTCAAATTCTCTGAGTGTAGAACAAAGTGAAAGCATGAGTGAGAGTTTATCAAACTCAGTAAGTATGAGTGAAAGCTTATCTAACTCAGTAAGTATGAGTGAAAGCCTAAGTAACTCAGTGTCAATGAGCGAAAGCTTAAGTAACTCAGTAAGCATGAGTGAAAGTTTAAGTAACTCAGTAAGCATGAGCGAAAGTTTGAGTAACTCAGTGTCAATGAGTGAGAGCTTAAGTAACTCAGTAAGTATGAGTGAAAGCTTAAGCAACTCAGTAAGCATGAGTGAAAGCTTGAGCAACTCAGTAAGCATGAGCGAAAGCTTATCTAACTCAG